>NZ_SJWV01000165.1:0-8889 GCF_004352695.1 Escherichia sp. KCJ4928 | reverse complement strand
CTCCGGAATCATCAATGGTTTGACTTTCAGTATCCTGAAGTTTAACAACAAATCAATTCTGTTTCTGAATCCAATCCGCCTGTCAGAAAGGTAATGAATATAAGCCATCAGGTCGGTTGTTTTTTGTGAGGAAAATCGATATTTGTGAGGAAAAAGCTCCTCCGGTCGAAGATTCTGACTCTGCCATTGCTGCAGGTATTTATACTCAATATTCAGCTCATTAATTTCTGCTTTTAACGAAGCGACCTGGTTAATGGCATTCAGGTGTTTTTTCACTTGTTGAAGTACATCATCAATCGCATTTGCAGACGGTGAGTCAGGTAAGACTTCCTCAGAACGCGAAATCGACGTTGAAAAAAACTGTTGCCTGTTCTCCGTACTCCCCAGTCGTGCCACCACATATCCCAGTTGCTGTTTGTCCATCTTTTCATAAACATTACTGACAGCTGAGTTATTATTGGACAAAATTGCCACTGTTTTATTCTGAATTAATATATTAGCAACAACATTGAGTATAGTCTGTGTTTTACCTGTTCCAGGTGGTCCTTCAATAACTGAAATCTGTGAGGAAAATGCCCGTTCGACAGCCAGCAACTGACTTTCATTAAGACCAAACGGAAAAATCAAACCCCATGGCGAATCACGTTTTTTACTCTGTCCTGAACAGTATGCATGCAAGGCGGTATCCGGATGAGGAACTATTTTCTTTATCTGCCTAAGGATATTCTCATCGATATTTCGGTTATTACCACGAGCATAAAAAATACGTTCATTAGCCACCCTACACAAGTAATTAAACACGGCATGCTCTGTAAATGCTGAACACTGTTGAAAGTCAAGGCCGGTCGTTTTCATAATGTAGGGTCGTTCACCCTCGCGGTAATAAACAGCAGCATATTTATCACCATATATAATAACCCGTTCAGCCCGGGATGTTACAGCGTCCCCTTTCCTTTCGAGGAAAACATTTCGCAAATTTACAGTTGGCGTTATCTGACATACAGAAAGCGGACGAGTATATTTTTTCCCGCTGCGAAAATGACAGGTCAGCATAACCTCTCCGTCGTCATTTCCAGCCCACAGCGTCCAGTCGGTAATTTTATGAGTCTTATTTTCACCGTCAACACAAATCGTGACCATATTCTCACTCAGAAATTATCATTTAACTTACGGAAAATTGTTAAGGCACTCCCGATATTAGCTCCGGAGGATTTTCCACAACCCCGGGACTGTTAACATATTTCTGCCTGCCATATATACATTGAAATCAGTCATAACAGTCAATACCAGAATTACAGGAACGCGATGCCGATACGCTCGTTATTGAATACTGATAGCCCCTGAGCACTAATTCATCACGATACTCTGTATTTACTGTTTTCACTGCTTTTTACAACCATTCCCCCCAGGTAAAATGCTGCTCCTCCGGTGATGGCTGTGTCAGAAACTGCCACCCCGGAATGGCCACGCTGACCGCCAGCAATGCCGCACAGACACCAGCCACAAACGGTTTCAGAAACGTGGGCGGGGATTTCTGAAGGGAGGGTGTGGGCTCTGCTTTTGTTTCAGAAACAACATACACCAGACGGGAGTGTGGCAGGGTCTGATATTCCTGTACGTCCGGAGCATCAGACCGGAGTGCCTGAGCCGGAAGGGTTACCGGAGACGATACTTCACCCTGCACAGGCTGGTTCTCCAGGCGGGTGATATATCCCTTCACCATGGCTTCCGGTAAAGCCACTTTACTGCTCTGTTTAAGTTCGTGCCGGGCCAGTATGTCACTCAGTGCCTTCAGGAATGTTTCGGTCTGATACAGCTGGGGCAGGTTGTCATGGTCGTCCGGAGGCATGGCCCGAAGCGTTTTTTGCAGACGGTTGAACAGACCGGTAATAATTTCCAGCCGGGCGTGGGTATTCAGCGGCCACATCACTGACCAGTGATGCCGGGTCAGCGCCACAATCAGAGCCAGCCCTTCATTCAGACCACTTAACCCTGTTGTATGCATCCGGGCGATGGTGTACCAGGATGCCGTCTGTAATTCCACGCCATTGTGTTCATACAGACGCAGGCAGAGCGTTTCCACGTAACGCCAGTCCACATCCGGACGTGCCGGGTGGGTCAGTTTGCTGATTTCATCACGCAGGGCAGCATAATCCGGTAATGACCTGGGGTCACCACCGGTTTTCAGTTTCACTTCAGAAGTCATCGGCAGATTCAGTGTTACTGTATTAAAGCATGATTAACAGTGACGAAAAGAGTGTCAGTGTAATACCGGGACCCGGGAAAGGTATTCCACGGCACGGATGATTGCCGGTGTCACATCCCACCGCCGTTTCAGAACCGCTAACAGCTCATTAAGGTTTCTGATATAACGTTCAGTGAACAGCCGTTGTCCGTCCCTGGTTAAATGAAAACCGGACTGATTACAGGTAATGGTAAGATGGCAGGCATCATTACCAATATATACGGCTTCCTGAGGTCTAAATCTGACATTCCAGTGCCAGGAGTACGGCGAGTGGTTCAGATAAAAAGACGCATCTGAATATCATTAAATAACGGGTTCATGGCGAATTAAATAAACCTGATAATAACAGTATGATGAAAGTCCGGAATAAAGAAATAATCCGGTATTATGCAAAATCCTCAAGGTGACGACTGATACTGTTTTCACGGTAACAGGTCACCAGTAATTCACGGGTTGCCCGGGTGAACGCCACATAAAGCACCGGAATCACTTCAGACTCATCCGCTGCACCAGAGTGAACGAAAGACGCATTGATAACCGCCACATACGGGAACTCCAGCCCCTTGCTGCTCTGGTACGTCAGTAAATGCACCACATCCTTACGTCGCGAGTATGCCTTCTTACCTTCACTGTCAAAGCAGGTGGCAAACGGTATCCCGCGTTGTGTCATAACCTCTTTCAGTGGTTTCACTGAAAACTCTGCCGGACACAGAACAGCCATATCACTCCAGTGACCACACAGGGCATGGCGCTTCTCCAGCCAGTCTGCAACTTGTCTGGCTTCATCACGTTCAGAAGCACAACGCAGGATTTCCGGCTCCGTACCCTCTTCACCGCCCGCCTGTGGCTGAACGAGCGGTATTTCACGGTTCTGATGTTTTTCAAAATACTCGCGCGAGAATGCATAAGCAAAGTGCAGAATGCGTTTCGGATTACGATAATTGACCGGCAGGATAGAAGTGCGTCCCTGTGCCTGAATCCCCACACTGGCCAGAGAAAAGTTCAGGGCCCGCTCCCGCCGGTAAATGGACTGGGCGTCATCGTACATCAGGAGCAGTGAACGGGATGCGTTATCAAACAGACGGGCAATCAGGGCCAGCCAGCGACTGTCAAAATCATGCCCCTCATCCACCAGTACAGCATCATATCCGGTTCGGGTGATTTTTCCGCTGTTCACAGCCTCTTCCAGTGCACTGAAGCATTTATCAGGATATTCTTTTCTGTCGGCCGTCACCTTAATACCGTGGCGTTTTACCATTGAGGCACACCAGCTGTGAAAATGGGATACCGTAACCCGTGACGCCAACCCTCTGGCTTCAATGCATTCCCGCAGATAGCTGGCCAGGGTAATGTTGTAGCACAACACCAGAATCTTTCCGGGTGTGGTTTCAGCCAGGTAAAGGCAACGGAACAAAAGAATCATGGTTTTTCCGGAACCGGCCACACCATGAATGACACGATGCCCGTCACCAATATTTCTGGCCAGAATCTCCTGCTGAATATCCATGATTTTGATTTGTGAGTTCTGTTTCACGGTCACTTCAGGAAACAGATGGGCGCGCAGAATATCTCTCATCCGGGGTGTCACCCGGGTTCTGAATCCCGTGGTAAACATCCCGGCAATTTTTTGCTGGAATACCTCAGGTAAAACAGACTGCGTCATTTCATCCTGGCAGATTGTCTGTGCTGAAGGAAAAATTTTTTCCACCGCATTCTCATCATTCCCTGCCAGTGTCTTCAGTTGCTGACGGGTAATGCGGGTAAACACCACACCATACGCCCAGGCCAGGTTCAGCCGTCCCTTATACTGACCGTCATTCTGCCGTAAGCACGGGTTTGCAGGTAAGGCGTTAACCGTATCACAGGCATAACGACGAACCTGTACCAGCGGATTTATTTCTGATTTCAGAAGACCGTCGGTTTCCAGCGTGACCTGCTCCTGATTTACCTGGCGCAGCGTGGAAACCGTCCAGTCCTTGACCTCCAGAAATACCAGTCCGTTCTCCGGGTCAATAATGACAAAATCCGGATGCCGGTTTTTCCGTCCCACCGGAATATCGTACCAGACAAGGCAGTCATCATTCAGAAAGCTCTCCAGTCGTGAAGCCACCCTCCTCTCCCCAGGCGTCATTCTCTCCTCAGTGGACGCTGATATATTTATCAGTTTCGCCATAACATACTCATGCTCCAGTAAAATCATAACCGTCGACATATTCCGTCTGAAGGGAATATGTCGAATACTTCATTAAAATACAAACATTCAGTAAACTTCACTACGCAAGTGCAATTATCCAGTCCCGTCTAATGATTAAAAACGATAACCAACTCCAACAGTAAATCCATTGACCGAATGTTTTCCATATATATCTGCCTTAGTTCCCTCACACCCAATATTTACAAACATATTGCCCCACGGATTAATAATAACACCAGCAGCATAAGCAAAATCAGTGGATTTTTTTGATACAGACTCACTTAAATATCCATCAGACTCATCAGCACCCACACTGTTTCTCCACTCATAATCTCCCTTCGCTTTAGTATGAGATATCCCCACCAAACCATAAAAACTGATATAGTCATTCAGACGATAAGCAGGGCCTGCGAGAAATGAATAATATTTAATATCAGCCTGCTGTCTGTAAAAATCGTCAGCTTCATCGCGATGACTGTCCGCCCAGTCACCTTTCATATACGAAAAACTCCCGACAACACTGACCGGAGAATCCCACTCATATCGATATTGCAGATTCACTCCTTTAATATTCTTAAAGTCCTGTACCTTACTCTGAGCATAACCAGCCGATAGCGTATGATTATCAGCCAGTGTTGAACCACTCATAACAGATAATATCATTACTGAAATTATAACGTTTTTTTCATTTAACCCTCCTTCATTAATAAATGATTTCTGAAAATCCAAAAGGACCACACATCACAAAACATTATTTGAAATCATCATCAAAAAACTATAAATATATCACCTGACGATTTGAACACACTGACAAAAAACCAAGCATGGTAATAAACCGAACTCCCCACAAACTTCTGTTGCCTCAGATACTACACTCCCTTTCCTCAGGCACAAATGTTGTTCCATAACGAACCAGCCCTGTTCCTTTAAACTCTGCATCAATGGCATAATGTATACTCACCAGACTGAGTTTGCTCCTGCATCATTATTTCGATACGTTAATGCATTGTTCATTGCACCCGGCATTCCCCATCGAATATTTACTTTGTTATATCAGTCAGCCCATAACCAGGTAAATTTTTAAGGCTTACTGACCGAATATTAAAAATGTGTTACATGTTATCAAACCTTTAAAGAATAACCTGCTCTTCTTCATTGGCCGGATTTAGCTCAATCTTGTCAGCAAAACTAATATAAAGCCGTTCATAAAGAGAAGGATGTAGCTTCGTTATTTATCTTTTACATGTAACAGTACCAGGGGATATTCCGCACATCTCTGTGGCTATCATCCCCACCACCTGGCCGGTGGCAGCACCTGCGGCACCGGCAAGGGCGTTCTTACCCTGTGCCAGAGACAGGGCTGCATTCACTACTGCATGAGCTGCTACACGCCCTGCTCCGTCCGGGGTGGTCTGTTTGATAATTTCAGCAATATACGGTGCTGCACCAGCACCACCAAGCTCAGCTTTCTCCTTGTCCGTAGCGCTCGCCACGTCCTTGCCCAGATTCGGCTGTTTGTTTTCGTCTGTATTGTCGCCATTCAGCACATGCCCCGGTCCCCGGGTACCATCGCGACTCTGATCACGTTCAGCATATTGTTTTCACCCCCCCAGTCAAAAAGCTGAGATTGTTATCGACTTATTTATCATCTTATTTTCTTTCTTGTAGTTTTGCTTTTATCCAGAGACCTAAACCAAGGATTGTCCCACCAACTCCACCCACTCTGAAGGCATCAGGAAGAGCCTCACTCCAATTGAAATCAAATGTGTTTATTTTAAAATAAACAATTACTGACGCTAATAAATAGGCCATTACTACTGTAGCGAACATCAAGCCTATGCATAAAAAAATAAGCTTAACCAAATCTTTTATGTTAATTGCTCCCATTTTTATTCCCTACCTTGTCCAGTTTATCTTTTACTTGGTTGCCAGTAACTTCTCCTGAGACAGCCCCCGTAACTGCCCCAATTACCTCAGCACTACCTTCTTTAATAACCGGTTTCAGTTGTTCTGTAGCAATTTTTCCAATACCACCGCCGAAGATCGAGCCAACTCCAGCACCAATAACTGAGTTAGTTGGATCTTCTCCCTTGATACTACTACCGATTGCAGCACCGCCCATATTGATGGGAGTTGAGACGATGATGCCTTTACCAGTTGTAGCTGCAGCTGTCACCCCAGCCATTATCGCATCCACATAACTGAAAGGATCTTTTCCAGCAAGCTGAGCAGCTGAGTTTACGCTGATACCAATTGCTGCATTAGTCGCCATACCTTTCACTGTTAACCCCAGTACGCTTCCTCCAAACAACAAAGGAGCATCACCAATACTTGCATTAGACTTATGATACCCCCAGGTATTCATAATGCTTTGAGCCTTTGCCATTGCTTCAGTATCAGGGTTACGTTTTATATAGTCCTGTCCTGACAGTAACCCGGTAACAAGCTCCTGTGCCACCGCTGTACCGTACTCCTTTTCCATTTCTGAAGCATATACACGCAAGTAAGCTGCCAGTTCAGCACGTTCTGTACTGGTCATCTGTGAAGGGTCTTTGGTGAATTTAGATACCAGCGCATCGCTACGCTTATCGGCATTTTCCAGCCTGATAAGCTCATTGGCTGTCGCTAATGACTTATCACCGCTCTTAATTTTCTCAACGGCTTTGTCGAGCTTGTCTGAAGATGTTGTTCCAAGGAAATTATTCTCAACTGTCGTCTTACCTGACTGTGCGCCGGCTACCGCTGAAGCCCTCGAGTCTCCCACCAGACCACCGGCCAGGCCAGCAGCAACCGTTGCCAGTGTCGAGACCGTCTGCTTCTCTGTCTCGCTCAGTTCACTCACCGGCTTACCGTACATCTGTGTGGCTATCATTCCCACCACCTCGCCGGTGGCTGCGCCTGCGGCACCAGCCAGAGCATTCTTACCCTGTGCCAGAGACAGGGCTGCATTCACTACTGCATGAGCTGCCACACGTCCCGCACCGTCCGGGGTGGTCTGTTTGATAATTTCAGCAATATACGGTGCTGCACCACCTGCCAGGGCTGCACTCAGATTACCGCCGGCCAGCCCCTGTACTGCTGCCGTTGCGGCCTGTATCGCCTGCTGGTATTTGCCTCCCGTTCCAAAACCTGAGGCCGCCATACCGTTATTGTAGGCCCGCTGCGCCACATCCTGTTCCGTAAACGGTTTTCCTGCTGCCTCAAGCTCTGCACGGGCCTGATTCAGTGCTGCCGGGTCCCGCTTCGCTTTCTCACCGGCTATCTGTCCTTCCGTTCTGGCAATATCTGCCACCTGGTTACCAATCTCACCAATGAGTTGCGCCTGCTGCAGTCGCTGATGCTCTTTTTCCCTGTCAAAGATAGGGGACAGCGTCTGGTTTGCATGTGCTGCGTCACGGTTCAGGTCTGCCACATCCTGTTTCTGGCTCTTCGTATCCCGGATGGTGATATTCCCGGCAGACACAGCCGACTGAGTGGTACTGTCCGCATGGCCTTCATGATTTGCACCAACCAGCAGATTGTTGGCCATATTTCCCGCGAACTGGCCACCGATGCTGCCGCCAGTGCTGATACCCACGCTCTGGTGTTCAACTTTGTAATCAGCACGATTTTCGATATCACTGAAGCCCAGTGTACCGGTATCCAGCCGGTTTTTATCTGCCGTTGCCGTGGACGCAATCACCGCACCGTTCAGTTGCGTATGCTGTCCGGTGGTGACATCAAACCCGCCCCTGCCGGCAAAAATCCCTGTCTGCTCCTGCACACTGTCGTAGTTACTGTGCATTTTATCCCGGCTGAGGCTCACACTCGCCGAACCGCTCATGGACCCGAAAGTGAAGCTGCCTCCGGCGCTGGCATTCTGCTGCTTACTGTCATAACGGTCACTGTCCTGCTCACTGGTCAGTGTCAGATGACGACCGGCATCCACTTTCACCGTTTCACCGCCAGCCTGCGCGCCGGTAAGCGTGGTGTCCCGCCCGCTGATAATGGTCAGCCGATTTCCCGCATCCACCGTGGTTTCTGTATGGGTGGTACCGTTGCCTTTTTCACTGCCCTTACCCTGGTTTGCGCTGGCTGAAACACTGATACCCCAGCCTCCGGCCCCTACACCGATACCGACACCCACACTGCCGCCACTGGATGAGTTCTTTCCTTCCAGCTTTGACGTGTTTTCTGCTGATACCAGATTCACGTCACGGTTTGCCTGCAGCAGAATGTTGTTCCCGGCCTTTATCTGACTGCCCTGTATCGTCAGGTCACCATCCACGCCCTTCACGCCGGAGCCGGTGGCCTGAATACTGAGGTTATTACCTGCGGTCAGTGTACTGCCCTTCGCCACCGTCTGCTCTGACTGCTGTTCTGATTTCGAAGACTGGCTGCCGTAAGAGAGGCTGATGCCCACCGTGTTATTATTTCCGGCATCGGCGCCCTGCGCGTCTGCCAGTCGTCC
>NZ_SJWV01000164.1:0-8918 GCF_004352695.1 Escherichia sp. KCJ4928 | reverse complement strand
TCCGGTAGCGGCGTAAAAATCGCGGAAGGGATGAAAAAAACAGCGCCTGACGGCGCTGTGTCTGGCATGCCTGCAATCCGGGAAACCGGACCAGGAAAAAACTTGCAGGCCATAACAGTATCTACGCTCCGGGAACCACCTCACGCAGTTAGAGAGCGTCAGCAGGTAACCCGCGCCATCCGCCAGACCGACCAGCACACCGGCGCTTAACCACAGCATCATCAGGTTGTTGGAATGCGCGGTCAGGAAGAAGCCTAATCCCAGCAAAATGCCGGAAGCCATGGTGACGCGTTTAACGCCAAAACGTTCCTGCAATTTGCCCGCAACAGAAGACGAAATTGCCAGCCCCAGACTTAACAAGCCGAAAGAGAAAGCGACCTGGCTTACCGGCGCATCCAGCTTGGCAGAAAGCGCGCCATTAAACAGGCTCCAGGTATAAACCGACCCCAGAGCAAACTGGGTAATGATAGTACCGATGAGTGTCAGCCAGCGGGTACGCTGATAATTTGAAGGTGTCATGGCAGTATTCCTGCAGTAATAAAAAGGAAAAATCTCTGCCGACAACCATAACGAAGTGCATTTTATGCCTGGGGAAAAACGGCATGAAATGCCATCAGAACGGAATGAAATGCCTTAGTTCAGGAATGAATGACGCGACAATTATTCACCAAATTTATTATTTAGTAAGTTAGCACCCACTATCGCCACAACTGTTGTTATCCAATGGTTTCAATTGTGATTTTTACGTTAAAATCTGGCACTAACCCCCATCGTATACAGATAGTCGCTATTGTTAGTGGTATTTTCTGCCTGAGATAGCGCGGCATAGGCGGCAATATTTTGATTGAGCAACATATCAGCGCCTACGGTGACATCCAGCCAGTTGCCGTTCTGGTTTGTCGCCGTCATCCGGCTCAGGCCTGATTGCGCCTTCCAGATATTCTCGCCAAATTGCTGGTTATAGCTGATTTGCGCCCAGGGTCGGAGATCGCCAAGCCGGGAGTCAACACGCCAGCCTAAGCTACTCACGCTGGCATGCCATAACGGATCGGTCAGCGTGGTAGTACTGTCGCCAAACTCGTTATACATCGAGGTGGTTGTGCCATCGTAATGTAATGCCGCGACCGGGCCGGTTGTAACCTGTTCATATAAAGGAAAATTCCAGCCCATACTCATACTGCTGGTCACATCCACAGGAGTTTCTTCCGCCAGATTGACTTCCAGTCCCAGCGCCCTTTGGCTACTTTGAATACGTTGCGACAAAATATCGTTGTAATCAGGTTGATGATCACTATCCCAGGTGTAACGCTCTGTGGAATGTCCGGGTTGCGTATCAACGATATATTCTTGTTGCCAGGCGTAAGCTGTGTTGAGAAAAAAGGCACTGATTACCACGCTCGCCAGCAGGCTTAGCTGCCAGCGACCACCGCTTTTTTTTATGATCATTAACACGACTCCAGGGAAGAGCCGAATTCGGCAATATTATTGTCATTGTATGAAGGATATCGGGCATAGTAGCCCTGTATTAAATATTGACTTTTTCACCGATGCGTCAAGAAAAGCGGCTGAAATTTTTACGATCGGGTACATAGCGAGGGAAAGTATGGAACGTTGCGGCTGGGTGAGTCAGGACCCGCTTTATATTGCCTACCATGATAATGAGTGGGGCGTGCCTGAAACTGACAGTAAAAAACTGTTCGAAATGATCTGCCTTGAAGGGCAGCAGGCTGGGTTATCGTGGATCACCGTCCTCAAAAAACGCGAAAACTATCGCGCCTGCTTTCATCAGTTCGATCCGGTGAAGGTCGCAGCAATGCAGGAAGAGGATGTCGAAAGACTGGTACAGGACGCCGGGATTATCCGCCATCGAGGGAAAATTCAGGCAATTATTGGTAATGCGCGGGCGTACCTGCAAATGGAACAGAACGGCGAACCGTTTGCCGACTTTGTCTGGTCGTTTGTAAATCATCAGCCACAGGTGACACAAGCCACAACGTTGAGCGAAATTCCCACATCTACGTCCGCCTCCGACGCCCTATCTAATGCACTGAAAAAACGTGGTTTTAAGTTTGTCGGCACCACAATCTGTTACTCCTTTATGCAGGCATGTGGGCTGGTGAATGATCATGTGGTTGGCTGCTGTTGCTATCCGGGAAATAAACCATGATTCGGGAAGCGCAACGTTCAGAACTCCCCGCGATCCTCGAACTGTGGCTGGAAAGTACAACCTGGGGGCATCCCTTTATAAAAGCGAATTACTGGCGTGACTGCATTCCGCTGGTGCGGGATGCCTATCTTGCCAACGCGCAAAACTGGGTCTGGGAAGAGGACGGTAAGCTTCTCGGTTTTGTCAGCATTATGGAAGGCCGATTTCTGGCAGCAATGTTTGTCGCACCGAAGGCCGTCAGACGCGGTATTGGTAAGGCGCTGATGCAGTATGTGCAGCAGCGCTATCCCCATCTGATGCTGGAGGTTTATCAAAAAAATCAACCGGCGATAGATTTTTACCGTGCGCAGGGTTTTCACATTGTCGATTGCGCATGGCAGGATGAAACCCAACTACCCACCTGGATTATGAGCTGGCCGGTGGTTCAAACGCTGTAAGTGTCAGTTCCGGACCGTTGTATTTTTCCAGCCATGCCAGCGCCGTATTACCCGCACAGCCATTCCCCAGCCGCGAGCTGGGGAGATCTTTGGTCAGCACGTTGACTGCGCCGTTTTTACAAATACCGTCAGCGGTTAAATCCAGATCCGGCCATGCCCCTTCGTGAATACAAATCACGCCAGGTTTAATTCCCTCGCTAATGACCGCTCCGGCAAGAATTTGCCCGCGTGCGTTCCACAGCCGAACAGTATCGCCATCTTGAATGCCGCGCGCCTGAGCATCGTCAGGATGAATGGTGACAGGCTCACGGTTTGCTACCGCGTACAATTCGCGCAGAGAACTGTAATTCAGCTGGCTGTGCAGGCGGTGCGCCGGATGGGCAGAAAGTACCTGCAACTGTTCTGGTTCGGCATTGCCCTGCCATTCGTCCGGCTCCAGCCACATTGGATGCCCAGGGCAATCCGGGTAACCGTAATCGGCAATACGCTGTGAGAAGATTTCAATCTTGCCGCTGGCGGTTTTTAACGGATGCGCCAGCGGATCGCGGCAAAAATCAGCGAAGCGAATAAACCGCTCGCTGTCCGGGTTTTCCGGCATCTCAATTAACTGGTTGGCTTGCCAGAACTCAGCAAATGGCGGCAATTCAACCTGCTGGCTTGCCCCGCGCTGCCGGGCAACGTTATAAAACGTTTCCAGCCATTGCAGCTCACTTTTTCCTTCCGTAAAACGTGCATAACCGCCCTTCTCCCAGCGTTCACTTAACTCGGCAAAAACATCAAAATCATTACGCGCTTCATAGCGTGGCGGCACCACTTGCTTCATCGGCACCAGATGCTGATTACTGTAATCACCGGTCATGGTGAGATCATTACGCTCAAAAGAGGTACTCGCAGGCAGAACGATATCCGCGTGTTTCGCCGCCGCCGTCCAGAAGCATTCAGAGATCACCACCAGCTCCGGTTTTTGCCAGGCACGGATCAGACGATTGGTATCCTGATGATGAGTAAAGTTGGCACCGCCCGCCCACCAGATAAAACGAATATCCGGGAAATGTCGGTTCATACCGTTGTGTTGATATGCGCCACCAGGGTTTTCCAGTGCTTCAACAATGCGGGCAACAGGGATTTTATCCACCGCATCGCAGCCACCCGGCAAGCTGCCCTGCATGGAAGAGAGCACCGCAGAACGCCGCGTGGGGTTACCACCATTGGCAAAATGGTAAGAAAGACCAAAACCGCCGCCGGGTGTGCCGATTTGCCCCAACATTGCTGCCAGCGTGACGATCATCCAGTGTTTTTGCTCACCAAACTGTTGGCGCTGCATTCCCCAGCCTGCCATCAGCATGGTGGTATTTTGGTGGAAAATAGCCGCCAGCTCGCGGATTTTCGCTGCGCCAACACCACAAATCTCTGCTGCCCATTCGGCGGTTTTTGCTATTCCGTCACTCTCGCCCAGCAAATAAGAGGCGAAGACGGCATAACCTGTGGTGCAACGCGCCAGAAACGCTTCGTCATGCCAACCATTTTCCACCAGCGTATGGGCGATCCCCAGCATCAGCGCAACATCGGTGCCCATGTGCGGTGCCACCCACTCCATTTTATCGCCAAAGAAATCGACGGTTTCCGATCGCATTGGATCAATGCAGATCAGCTTTTTCCCACTGTCACGCAGTGCAGAAAAGTAAGAAAGCCCCTGCTCATCGGATGCATTCCACGCAATTTTCAGCGTATTGAGTGGATTAGCACTCCACAGCACCACGACATCGCTATGTTCCAGCACCAGCGGCCAACTGGTTTGCTGTTGATAAACTTCGCTGCCACCTACGACATACGGCATGATCGCCTGTGCCGCACCAGTCGAATAATCCCCCAGATGCCCGGTATAACCGCCTGCCAGCGCCATATAGCGTTGTAATAATGTCGAGGCCTTATGCAGCACGCCGTTTGAACGCCAGCCGTAGGAACCAGCAAAAATCGATGCCGGACCATAAGCCTCACGAATGCGTTTATGTTGTTGGTGAATAAGATCCAGCGCCTCATCCCAACTCACGCGAACAAATTCATCCTGCCCACGAATGCCTTGCGGGTTTTCCGGTGACGCGAGAAAGCCTTTGCGCACCATTGGAAATCGTACCCGCGTATTGCTGTGAACCTGGTCGCGAACCGCGCTCTGCAAGGAGTTTTCCATTCCTGTGGCTAACGCGCCACGCGAGCTAAACACGGTTTCGCCGTCGGTTTCAACCAGCATGGGCCCCCAGTGGGCGGCAGTCAGAACGGAATATCGTGAGGATGAGTTGGCCAAACCGAAGACTCCTGAAAGGTTAGATGTATTGAGCAGTTAAATATTACTTACAAATTTCCGAGTATTCCCAGGAATAATCTTCATGTTCACGCGGCATAATCTCCCGCCACGGAACCCGTGGCAAAGAATAAAAAGGTTATTAAGGATTAACAATGAAGAAACGTGTTTATCTTATTGCCGCCGTAGTGAGTGGCGCTCTGGCGGTATCTGGCTGCACAACTAACCCTTACACCGGCGAACGCGAAGCAGGTAAATCTGCTATCGGCGCAGGTCTGGGCTCTCTCGTGGGCGCGGGTATTGGTGCGCTCTCTTCTTCGAAGAAAGATCGCGGTAAAGGCGCGCTGATTGGCGCAGCAGCAGGCGCAGCTCTGGGCGGCGGCGTGGGTTATTACATGGATGTGCAGGAAGCGAAGCTGCGTGACAAAATGCGCGGCACTGGTGTTAGCGTAACCCGCAGCGGGGATAACATTATCCTCAATATGCCGAACAATGTGACCTTCGACAGCAGCAGCGCGACCCTGAAACCTGCGGGCGCTAACACCCTGACCGGCGTGGCAATGGTGCTGAAAGAGTATCCGAAAACGGCGGTTAACGTGATTGGTTATACCGACAGCACGGGTGGTCACGACCTGAACATGCGTCTCTCCCAGCAACGTGCGGATTCCGTTGCCAGCGCGTTGATCACCCAGGGCGTGGACGCCAGCCGCATCCGTACTCAGGGCCTTGGCCCGGCTAACCCAATCGCCAGCAACAGCACCGCAGAAGGTAAGGCGCAAAACCGCCGTGTAGAAATTACCTTAAGCCCGCTGTAATCCCTTTCATGCCAGGTGATGCAGAAATCACCTGGCATTCTTCAGTTTTCCTTCATCATATTTCAGGCTAAGGTGATCGCCTTATCAGTGAATGGAGAGAAGCATGAAGCCGTCCGTTATCCTCTACAAAGCCTTACCTGATGATTTACTGCAACGCCTGCAAGAGCATTTCACCGTTCACCAGGTGGCAAACCTCAGCCCACAAACCGTCGAACAAAATGCAGCAATTTTTGCCGAAGCTGAAGGTTTACTGGGTTCAAACGAGAATGTTGATGCCGCATTGCTGGAAAAAATGCCGAAACTGCGTGCCACATCAACGATCTCCGTCGGCTATGACAATTTTGATGTCGATGCGCTTACCGCCCGAAAAATTCTGCTGATGCACACGCCAACCGTATTAACAGAAACCGTCGCCGATACGCTGATGGCGCTGGTGTTGTCTACCGCTCGTCGGGTTGTGGAGGTAGCAGAACGGGTAAAAGCAGGCGAATGGACCGCGAGCATAGGCCCGGACTGGTACGGCACTGACGTTCACCATAAAACACTGGGCATTGTCGGGATGGGACGGATCGGTATGGCGCTGGCACAACGTGCGCACTTTGGCTTCAACATGCCCATCCTCTATAACGCGCGCCGCCACCATAAAGAAGCAGAAGAACGCTTCAACGCCCGCTACTGCGATTTGGATACTCTGTTACAAGAGTCAGATTTCGTTTGCCTGATCCTGCCGTTAACTGATGAGACGCATCATCTGTTTGGCGCAGAACAATTCGCCAAAATGAAATCCTCCGCCATTTTCATTAATGCCGGACGTGGCCCGGTGGTTGATGAAAATGCACTGATTGCTGCATTGCAGAAAGGCGAAATTCACGCCGCCGGGCTGGATGTCTTCGAACAAGAGCCACTGTCCGTAGATTCGCCGTTGCTCTCAATGGCCAACGTCGTCGCAGTACCGCATATTGGATCTGCCACCCATGAGACGCGTTATGGCATGGCCGCCTGTGCCGTGGATAATTTGATTGATGCGTTACAAGGAAAGGTTGAGAAGAACTGTGTGAATCCGCACGTCGCGGACTAAGCCGCGACTGCGTGAAGTAAAGCCCGATAATCGCTCGGGCTTTTACTCTTTATTGGGTTGCAGTAACTGCTGTAGTCCAGGCCTGATTAAACGCCTGATGTTGTGCCGGTAATGGCGCAATCAGTTTGTTATATTCACTTGCCTGCTGTGAAGTCGGGAACTGGATGCCATTTGCGACAAAGCTCACCTGAGTACCTTGCTGAGCAATGTAGTCTCCAACCATCACCAGTTGTTGCGTGAAAGTTTGTGCAGCCGGAATCAACGGTTGCAATGCATCAGCTGGCGTCGTTACCACTTTGGTGAATGCCTGATCAAAGACCGGTTTCAAATCATCGGTCTGTTTTAGCGCAGAGTGCGCAGCATCGGCCTGCAACTTCGCATTTTGCAGTTGTTGCGCCAGCACACCCAGCGAACCGTTCATTTCACGCAGCGGACCGCTTTGCGTAACGTAATCCTGCGGTACGCGAATTGCGTTAACGCTGTCTACGACCGGGCGCAGACCGGAATCCATCGCCTGATTCACCTGCTGAGAATAACCATACAGAATCGCGTAATCAGAGACAAAAGGACCAAACTGTTTTTTCTGATCGGCAGTCAGGGTTGGTAGACGTTCACCGCTACGCATCACTGTATTCTGCAGGAAGTCGATAAACGCTTTACGCTGATCGCCTTCTTTATCAAAACACCCACTCAGGCTAACTACCATTAATAACGCCGCAAGAGGCGCAAACCAGCGAGAGCAGGACTTTCCTGTCGCCATTTTCTTACTCCTTTCACCCAAAAAAAGCGCACAACGACACACGCGTGTCTGACGTGACAAGGATAGTCCAGGACAGGCTTGCAGGATACCCTTTCTACGTAATCTTCCTGGTAAAATCATGGAGAAAATGAAACAAGGTTAATTTGTTGTTTCATTGTTAAAAAATGATAGTGCCGTTGCTTTTTTTGTAGCCAGAGATTTACGCCTTCGCAGAAGGTTAGATTTTCGAAATCTTTACAAACCAGGAGTGGTAAGAGATATATCGGCATTTATCAGATCGTTAGGTGGCTATAAGTCACGCTAAATGACTGGCTGAATCGAATCATAGCCAGAGCATGCCCTGACTTCACCCCGCTGTGTCTGCTTTTCCCGACTATTCTTAATGAGCTTCGATGCAATTCACGATCCCGCAGTGTGATTTGAGGAGTTTTCAATGGAATATAAAGATCCAATGCATGAGCTGTTGAGCAGCCTGGAACAGATTGTTTTTAAAGATGAAACGCAGAAAATTACCCTGACGCACAGAACAACGTCCTGTACCGAAATTGAGCAGTTACGAAAAGGGACAGGGTTAAAAATCGATGATTTCGCCCGGGTTTTGGGCGTATCAGTCGCCATGGTAAAGGAATGGGAATCCAGACGCGTGAAGCCTTCAAGTGCCGAACTAAAATTGATGCGTTTGATTCAAGCCAACCCGGCATTAAGTAAGCAGTTGATGGAATAGACTTTTATCCACTTTATTGCTGTTTACGGTCCTGATGACAGGACCGTTTTCCAACCGATTAATCATAAATATGAAAAATAATTGTTGCATCACCCGCCAATGCGTGGCTTAATGCACATCAACGGTTTGACGTACAGACCATTAAAGCAGTGTAGTAAGGCAAGTCCCTTCAAGAGTTATCGTTGATACCCCTCGTAGTGCACATTCCTTTAACGCTTCAAAATCTGTAAAGCACGCCATATCGCCGAAAGGCACACTTAATTATTAAAGGTAATACACTATGTCCGGTAAAATGACTGGTATCGTAAAATGGTTCAACGCTGACAAAGGCTTCGGCTTCATCACTCCTGACGATGGCTCTAAAGACGTGTTCGTACACTTCTCTGCTATCCAGAACGATGGTTACAAATCTCTGGACGAAGGTCAGAAAGTGTCCTTCACCATCGAAAGCGGCGCTAAAGGCCCGGCAGCTGGTAACGTAACCAGCCTGTAATCTCTGCTTAAAAGCACAGAATCTAAGATCCCTGCCATTTGGCGGGGATTTTTTTATTTGTTTTTCAGGAAATAAATAATCGATCGCGTAATAAAATCTAGTATTATTTTTGTGAAAAATAAATTTGGGTGCAATGAGAATGCGC
>NZ_SJWV01000163.1:0-9007 GCF_004352695.1 Escherichia sp. KCJ4928 | reverse complement strand
CCGCGGAGAAAGCGCGCGGGATGAAGGGCGATGAAATAAACGCGTGGCGTAATGCGATGGAGGCGGCGAACTACACGTTTGAGCACAATGGCCGGAAATGGGACTACGGAAAGTCAACGCAGACGCGCCTTGAGCCATCGGTGGCGGCAGCGAAAGCGGGGAAACTGCCGGAGGCGTTTTTCTGGACGGATGCGGAAAACAATGATGTACAGGTGACAGCAGAAGAGCTTATTGCGCTGAGTGAAGCGGCAGAGCAGGCGATGTTCACTAAAGGGATGGAAATCCACATTCGCCAGCGCACCATGAAGAAGGACCTGGAATCGCTGAGCAGTGCGGATGAGATCCTGGCATACAGGGTTGGCTGGGCACAGGAATAACAGACAAAAAGATGGGGGACCATCACCTCCCCCATGAACTGCGTTGATTATGTCATTATTGTGAAGGTATACACTATGCCGGACGAATACTGCCACGGAAAAGTTAATTCCGGAAGTGACGGAACTCTCATTTTTCGTGCATCCTGTTGATATGGATGATTTTTCAGATTTCCGGAAGTCCGTATTTTGCCTGGGCGCGGTTGCATGCTTCATTCGCGATGCCATTTTTGCCGGAAACTAGATTTCTATGTTTCCTTTTTATTATTGCTATACATGGTCTTAAGCGTATCAAAGACAATTTTCTTAACCATCTCAGATTGTTGTTCTGCCATACGCTCTGCATCGTCAATGTAAACAGATGCAGAGCTTTGTTTAGCCAATGATTCTTCAATCGCCGCAATTATCTCTGAGTTCAGCGACCTGTTATTCATCTTCGCACGTTGCTTAATTTTCGCGTGGAGTTCATGCGGAAGTCTCAAGTGAAACTGCGCCTCGTCGTATTTGCTGTACATCCTTGATGCCTCACCAGTTGGGTGGAATGGCATCGTAACCTACTGGATAAATACTCAATAGTACCATTTCGGTATGCAATCACATCATGGTTGCATCATATCATTCGTCTGGAGCAATGAAATGTCAGATATCACCGCAAATGTTGTGGTAAGCATGCCTTCGCAACTCTTCACTATGGCTCGTTCTTTTAAAGCCGTAGCCAATGGCAAAATTTATATCGGTAAAATTGACACTGACCCTGTAAATCCTGAAAACCAGATTCAGGTTTATGTGGAGAATGAAGACGGTTCTCACGTTCCTGTTTCGCAACCAATCATCATTAATGCTGCTGGATATCCGGTATATAACGGACAGATTGCCAAGTTCGTAACTGTGCAAGGTCATTCTATGGCTGTGTACGATGCGTATGGGGCGCGGCAGTTCTATTTTCCGAATGTGCTTAAGTATGATCCTGATCAGTTAAAAAACATTTTACTATCAAAATCTGGAGCATCAAATGTTTTCACGTCTTCTGGTGATAGCGTTCAAACATTTATAGATAACTATGCATTTATTTATGCTGTTGATTATTTGCCTGAAAATTACGTTACAGACGGTTCTGTAGACTATCGCGCAGAAATACAAGAAGCAATCAATCATGCAACGAGCATAAAATCAGCATTGGTTTTACCTCCATTTCAGTGCAAGATAACTCCGGTAGATCAGTTTGATGTTCCAGGTCTCCTAATCCCATCTAATTCAATAATTATAAAACCACCAGGAGGATCGCTTAAGATTGGCTCAAATAGCTTTGAGCAATACGGGGTTATGACATTTTCAGATGTTGAAAATATAATTGTTATAAACCCAGTATGCATTGGAGATAAAACAACTCACAAAGGACTGGACGGCGAGTTCGGAATGTGTTTCTTTATCAGGGGTGGGTGTAACAATATAGAAATAAAAAAACCTAAAGCCATTGATGCATGGGGAGATGGAATTTTTATTGGTCAGCACTGGCCTGATAAGGTCTCATACCCGAAGAAAATAACTATAACCAGACCAGTTACAGAAAACTGCCGTAGGCAAGGTATTAGCATTACATGTGGAGAGTCCATAGTCATCGATAGGCCAGAATTGAACAACACTGGTGATAGCGATTCAACACCCCTCCCAAACGGCCCATGGGCTGGAATCGACATAGAACCTAACTATTTTCAGACGCCGTTAAGGGGAATTCACGTCAATGGAGTTATAGGAAAGGGTAATAAAGGGCCGCTAACTCAAATCGCGCTAAATATGGCAGATACAAACATCCCACCAGAAGGTGGTAGATATGACTGCCAAATCACCATTGACGGAGTTTCTGATGACTCATCAAGAGGAGCGTTTGAGTTTTGGGGGGGTCCTAACAGAGATTCTCTTTTTAACGGATACGTTTCAGTTAAGAACGTGTGCTCCAAGGGAGCGCTAAAAAACCCTATAATGATAAGCAACCAATTCTACAAGTCAGGCTTGCGCCTACTAGTAGACAACGTATCAATAAATGATTGGTCTTGCTCATATTCAAGCAACATTGAAAAGGCCCCTATAGCCATTAAAACATCTGATTCATCACAATATCCATCATCAACACTTCCAGTACAGGGGAACTTTGAAATAAGAGATGTGTCTCTTTGCTCATCTCTTCCAGCTGAAAGCATATCAAAATATGCAATCGTAACAAACAATGCAAAAGGGTTTGTAGGTGCATATATATCGTTCAAGCATGTAATATGTCCAGTAAAGCTAACCACTAACGTTTTTGGTAGGATTAATCTTGATCTAGGTTCATTTTACCAGACTCTAACATGTACAATGAATCCAGGTGAAACTTTAAACCTTGCTTCATTATCTGATATTAAGATGAGCGAGTCTGGAGAGATCTCCCTTCCATCATCAATTGATAGCAGATTCAATGGTCAACAATATAGATTAATGTATGACTCATCGTCTGGATTTATGAAGATGAATACATCTAGCCTTAACGTATTCGTAAACGGTAAAGCGGTTACTGCCGGATATGCTAATTTTTATCCATCAGCAGGTGTAATATCAATAACTGTTGGTGTTAATGGGTTTGTTCTTATAAACACTCAGGGAGGATATACGCCATCATGATTTTTTGAATTTTATCCTATCGCATGCAAGTTAACTGGTTTTAGTAGATTCTCGCCCATGTCGTTATATGTACGCGCGGGTCAGCCAACCACTGCATCATTTCTCTGAGTCTATCGAGATACTGAGCATGGTTGTAAATTCAACTAACCCAGTGAGTTGACAAAAAATTAGCGCAAGAGGACAAAAAATCACCTTGCGCTAATGCTCTGTTACAGGTCACTAATACTATCTAAGTAGTTGATTCATAGTGACTGGATATGTTGTGTTTTACAGTATTATGCAGTCTATTTTTTAAGCTAAATGCATTATAAGACATTGATATTAATGATTTTACTGTTTCTTGTTCAGCTTTTTTATACTAACTTGAGCGAAACGGGAAGGTAAAAAGACAAAAAGTTGTTTTTAATACCTTTAAGTGATACCAGATGGCATTGCGCCATCTGGCAGAGTGATTAACTAAACATCGCAGTAATCGAGGCGCTTGCCAGAGAGTGGAAATGAACGTTAAACCCGACCATCGCGCCGCTGGCACCTTCATCGACATCAATACGTTCTATATCCAGCGCGTGAACGGTAAAAATGTAGCGATGAGTTTCGCCTTTCGGCGGTGCTGCGCCATCGTACCCGGTTTTACCAAAGTCGGTACGCGTCTGCAAAACGCCGTCTGGCATTGCTACCAGACCAGAGCCAAACCCTTGCGGTAATACGCGGGTATCAGCGGGTAAGTTAACAACTACCCAGTGCCACCAGCCGGAGCCGGTTGGCGCATCCGGGTCGTAGCAGGTGACAACAAAACTTTTCGTTCCCGCAGGAACATCATCCCACGCCAGATGCGGTGAAATATTATCGCCATCGTAACCCATGCCGTTAAAGACATGACGATGCGGCAATTTATCGCCATCGCGCAGATCGTTACTGATGAGTTTCATGAACCCTCCTTTCTTGTTTGCAGAAAGTGTAGCCAGAAACCCTCACGCGGACTTCTCGTTATTGGCAAAAAAATGTTTCATCCTGTACCGCGCGGTTAACCGCTGCGGTCAGACGCTGCAACTGTTGCGGGAGAATAATATAGGGCGGCATCAGGTAAATCAGTTTGCCAAAAGGCCGGATCCAGACACCCTGTTCGACAAAGAATTTTTGCAGCGCCGCCATATTCACCGGATGAGTGGTTTCGACTACGCCGATTGCCCCCAGCACGCGCACATCGGCAACCATTTCGGCATCACGGGCGGGGGCAAGTTGCTCGCGCAGCTGTACTTCAATAGCCGCCACCTGTTGCTGCCAGTCGCCAGATTCGAGAATCGCCAGGCTGGCGTTTGCTGCCGCGCAGGCCAGCGGATTGCCCATAAAAGTTGGCCCATGCATAAAGCAACCGGCTTCGCCGTTACTGATGGTTTCCGCAACCTCGCGCGTGGTGAGCGTGGCGGAAAGGGTCATTGTGCCGCCGGTTAAGGCTTTACCGAGGCACAAAATGTCCGGCGCGATTTCTGCATGTTCACAGGCAAACAGTTTGCCGGTACGACCAAATCCGGTGGCGATCTCGTCGGCAATCAGCAAGATACCTTCGCGATCGCACATTTTGCGGATTCGTTTTAACCATTCCGGATGGTACATGCGCATCCCGCCTGCGCCCTGGACAATCGGTTCAATGATCACCGCCGCGATTTCATGACGATGCGCCGCCATCAGGCGGGCAAAGCCAACCATATCACGTTCATCCCATTCACCATCCATGCGGCTTTGCGGGGCGGGAGCAAACAAGTTTTCTGGCAGATAGCCTTTCCACAGGCTGTGCATTGAGTTGTCCGGATCGCACACCGACATCGCGCCAAAGGTATCGCCATGATAACCATTGCGGAAGGTCAGAAAACGCTGGCGCGCTTCGCCTTTGGCCTGCCAGTACTGCAACGCCATTTTCATCGCCACTTCCACCGCTACGGAGCCGGAGTCCGCGAGAAAAACGCATTCCAGCGGTTGCGGCGTCATTGCCACCAGTTTGCAGCATAGCTCGATGGCGGGCGCATGGGTGATACCGCCAAACATCACATGCGACATAGCATCAATTTGCGACTTCATCGCCGCATTAAGCTGCGGGTGATTATAGCCGTGGATCGCCGCCCACCAGGACGACATACCGTCAACCAGGCGTCTGCCGTCAGACAAAATTAGCTCGCAACCTTCGGCGCTCGCGACCGGATAAACCGGCAGAGGGGAGGTCATGGATGTGTATGGGTGCCAGATATGGCGTTGGTCAAAGGCAAGATCGTCCGTTGTCATAATCGACTTGTAAACCAAATTGAAAAGATTTAGGTTTACAAGTCTACACCGAATTAACAACAAAAAACACGTTTTGGAGAAGCCCCATGGCTCACCGCCCACGCTGGACATTGTCGCAAGTCACAGAATTATTTGAAAAACCGTTGCTGGATCTGCTGTTTGAAGCGCAGCAGGTGCATCGACAGCATTTCGATCCTCGTCAGGTGCAGGTCAGCACTTTGCTGTCGATTAAGACCGGAGCTTGTCCGGAAGATTGCAAATACTGCCCGCAAAGCTCGCGCTACAAAACCGGGCTGGAAGCCGAGCGGTTGATGGAAGTTGAACAGGTGCTGGAGTCGGCGCGCAAAGCGAAAGCTGCGGGATCGACGCGTTTCTGTATGGGCGCGGCGTGGAAGAATCCCCACGAACGCGATATGCCGTACCTGGAACAAATGGTGCAGGGGGTAAAAGCGATGGGGCTGGAGGCGTGTATGACGCTGGGCACGTTGAGTGAATCTCAGGCGCAGCGCCTCGCGAACGCCGGGCTGGATTACTACAACCACAACCTGGACACCTCGCCGGAGTTTTACGGCAATATCATCACCACCCGCACTTATCAGGAACGCCTCGATACGCTGGAAAAAGTGCGCGATGCCGGGATCAAAGTCTGTTCTGGCGGCATTGTGGGCTTAGGCGAAACGGTAAAAGATCGCGCCGGATTATTGCTGCAACTGGCAAACCTGCCGACGCCGCCGGAAAGCGTACCAATCAACATGCTGGTGAAGGTGAAAGGCACGCCGCTGGCGGATAACGATGATGTCGATGCCTTTGATTTTATTCGCACCATTGCGGTCGCGCGGATCATGATGCCGACCTCTTACGTGCGCCTTTCTGCCGGACGCGAGCAGATGAACGAACAGACTCAGGCGATGTGCTTTATGGCAGGCGCAAACTCGATTTTCTACGGTTGCAAACTGCTAACCACGCCGAATCCGGAAGAAGATAAAGACCTGCAACTGTTTCGCAAACTGGGGCTAAATCCGCAGCAAACTGCCGTGCTGGCAGGGGATAACGAACAACAGCAGCGTCTGGAGCAGGCACTGATGACCCCGGACACTGACGAATATTACAACGCGGCAGCACTATGAGCTGGCAGGAGAAAATCAACGCGGCGCTCGATGCGCGGCGTGCTGCCGATGCCCTGCGTCGCCGTTATCCAGTGGCGCAAGGAGCCGGACGCTGGCTGGTGGCGGATGATCGCCAGTATCTGAACTTTTCCAGTAACGATTATTTAGGTTTAAGCCATCATCCGCAAATTATCCGTGCCTGGCAGCAGGGTGCGGAGCAATTTGGCGTCGGTAGCGGCGGTTCCGGTCACGTCAGCGGTTATAGCGTTGCGCATCAGGCGCTGGAAGAAGAACTGGCCGAGTGGCTGGGCTATTCGCGGGCACTGCTATTTATCTCTGGTTTTGCCGCTAATCAGGCGGTCATTGCCGCGATGATGGCAAAAGAGGACCGCATTGTCGCTGACCGGCTTAGCCATGCCTCATTGCTGGAAGCTGCCAGTTTAAGCCCGTCGCAGCTTCGCCGTTTTGCTCATAACGATGTCACTCATTTGGCGCGATTGCTTGCTTCCCCCTGTCCGGGGCAGCAACTGGTGGTGACAGAAGGCGTGTTCAGCATGGACGGCGATAGTGCACCACTGGCGGAAATCCAGCAGGTAACGCAACAGCACAATGGCTGGTTGATGGTCGATGATGCCCACGGCACGGGCGTTATCGGGGAGCAGGGGCGCGGCAGCTGCTGGCTGCAAAAGGTAAAACCAGAATTGCTGGTAGTGACTTTTGGCAAAGGATTTGGCGTCAGTGGGGCTGCGGTGCTTTGCTCAAGTACGGTGGCGGATTATCTGCTGCAATTCGCCCGCCACCTTATCTACAGCACCAGTATGCCGCCCGCTCAGGCGCAGGCATTACGTGCGTCACTGGCGGTCATTCGCCGTGATGAGGGGGATGCACGGCGCGAAAAACTGGTGTCACTCATTGCGCGTTTTCGTGCCGGAGTACAGGATTTGCCGTTTACGCTGGCTGATTCATGCAGCGCCATCCAGCCATTGATCGTCGGTGATAACAGCCGTGCGTTACAACTGGCAGAAAAACTGCGCCAGCAAGGCTGCTGGGTCACGGCGATTCGCCCGCCAACCGTACCCGCTGGTACTGCGCGACTGCGCTTAACGCTAACCGCAGCGCATGAAATGCAGGATATCGACCGTCTGCTGGAGGTGCTGCATGGCAACGGTTAATAAACAAGCCATTGCAGCGGCATTTGGTCGGGCAGCCGCACTCTATGAGCAACACGCAGATCTACAGCGCCAGAGTGCTGACGTCTTACTGGCAATGCTCCCACAGCGTAAATACACCCACGTACTGGACGCGGGTTGTGGACCTGGCTGGATGAGCCGCCACTGGCGGGAACGTCACGCGCAGGTGACGGCCTTAGATCTCTCGCCGCCAATGCTTGTTCAGGCACGCCAGAAGGATGCCGCAGATCATTATCTGGCGGGAGATATCGAATCCCTGCCGTTAGCGACTGCGACGTTCGATCTTGCATGGAGCAATCTCGCAGTGCAGTGGTGCGGTAATTTATCCACGGCACTCCGCGAGCTGTATCGGGTGGTGCGCCCCGGAGGCGTGGTGGCGTTTACCACGCTGGTGCAGGGATCGTTACCCGAACTGCATCAGGCGTGGCAGGCGGTGGACGAGCGTCCGCATGCTAATCGCTTTTTACCGCCAGATGAAATCGAACAGTCGCTGAACGGCGTGCATTATCAACATCATATTCAGCCCATCACACTATGGTTTGATGATGCGCTCAGTGCCATGCGTTCGCTGAAAGGCATCGGTGCTACGCATCTTCATGAAGGGCGCGACCCGCGAATATTAACGCGTTCGCAATTGCAGCGATTGCAACTGGCCTGGCCGCAACAACAGGGGCGATATCCTCTGACGTATCATCTTTTTTTGGGAGTGATTGCTCGTGAGTAAACGTTATTTTGTCACCGGAACGGATACCGAAGTGGGGAAAACCGTCGCCAGTTGTGCACTTTTACAAGCCGCGAAGGCAGTAGGTTATCGGACGGCAGGTTATAAACCGGTCGCCTCTGGCAGCGAAAAGACCCCGGAAGGCTTACGTAATAGTGACGCGCTGGCGTTACAGCACAACAGCAGCCTGCAGCTGGATTACGCAACGGTAAATCCTTACACCTTCGCAGAACCCACCTCGCCGCACATCATCAGCGCGCAAGAGGGCAGGCCGATAGAATCATTGGTAATGAGCGCCGGATTACGCGCGCTTGAACAACAGGCTGACTGGGTGTTAGTGGAAGGTGCTGGCGGCTGGTTTACGCCGCTTTCTGACACTTTCACTTTTGCAGATTGGGTAACACAGGAACAACTGCCGGTGATACTGGTAGTTGGTGTGAAACTCGGCTGTATTAATCACGCGATGTTGACTGCGCAGGCAATACAACACGCCGGACTGACTCTGGCGGGTTGGGTGGCGAACGATGTTACGCCTCCGGGAAAACTTCACGCTGAATATATGACCACGCTCACCCGCATGATTCCCGCGCCGCTGCTGGGAGAGATCCCCTGGCTTGCAGAAAATCCAGAAAATGCGGCAACCGGAAAGTACATAAACCTTGCCTTGTTGTAGCTATCCTGTAT
>NZ_SJWV01000162.1:0-9491 GCF_004352695.1 Escherichia sp. KCJ4928 | reverse complement strand
TCACTGGCGCTGACAGCCTCCACCCTCTGGCTGACAAAAGCGCGTTACCAGTACCTCCTCCGGCTTGATGCACAGCCTCTGCCGGAGTCGAGGATCGCCTTGCTCCTGCACCTGGTATCTGATAACGGTGCATCATTAGAGGAGGTTGAGGCCCAACCGTACGGTAAGAGGAAAATTATCGTCTGAAAAATCGATTGGGAGACAAGATCGTCCGTTAAGTGACGATTTTTGATTGAAAAGACTCCGATTTGAGGGCCTTTGATATATCAGACAGCTACATCACTGGCATACGTTTCCGCTCCATTGACCTTCAGTCCCCCCAATAACTATTAATTGAACGCCCCGCGTAATTGAGGTTGTGCAAGTATTTGTTACAATATAACATCACAAAACATAACATATGTTTTCGAATGTATATGAACGTAATCAAAACTGCTATTTGTACATTAATCACACTACCTGTGGGACTACAGGCCGCGACCAGTCATTCTTCTTCGATGACTAAAGATACAATAACCGTTGTTGCGACAGGAAATCAGAACACGGTATTTGAAACGCCGTCGATGGTCAGTGTCGTCACGAATGACACACCGTGGAGTAAGAATGCGGTCACATCAGCCGGTATGCTGAGAGGTGTTGCGGGTCTCAGCCAGACTGGTGCAGGACGGACCAATGGGCAGACCTTTAATCTACGCGGCTATGACAAAAGCGGGGTACTTGTTCTTGTTGATGGTGTCCGTCAACTCAGTGACATGGCAAAAAGCAGTGGCACTTATCTGGATCCAGCACTCGTCAAACGTATCGAAGTTGTCCGCGGACCAAATTCCAGTCTGTACGGCAGTGGCGGACTGGGAGGTGTTGTGGACTTCAGAACTGCCGATGCAGCAGATTTTCTTCCCCCCGGAGAGACAAACGGTGTAAGTCTGTGGGGAAATATCGCCAGTGGTGACCACAGTACAGGCTCTGGGCTTACCTGGTTCGGTAAAACCGAAAAAACAGATGCGCTCCTTTCTGTCATTATGCGTAAAAGAGGAAGTATCTATCAGAGTGATGGTGAGCGTGCACCTAACAAGGAAAAACCTGCAGCCCTGTTTGCGAAAGGCTCTGTCAGTATTACAGACAGTAACAAAGCAGGTGCCAGCTTACGCCTCTACCGGAATAGCACCACTGAACCGGGCAATCCAACTCTGACACATGGTGACAGTGGCCTGCGTGACAGAAAAACAGCACAGAATGACATGCAGTTCTGGTACCAGTACGCCCCTGCAGATAACAGTCTCATCAATGTAAAATCGACACTATATCTCAGTGATATCACCGTCAAGACAAACGGCCACAACAAAACAGCAGAATGGCGAAACAACAGAACCTCCGGTGTTAATGTTGTCAACAGGAGTCATTCTCTGATTTTTCCGGGAGCCCATCAGTTAAGTTATGGCGCTGAATATTACCGTCAGCAGCAGAAGCCGGAAGGCACTGCCACACTATATCCGGAAGGACACATTGACTTTACATCATTGTATTTCCAGGATGAAATGACTATGGAAAGCTACCCGGTTAACATTATCGTCGGTTCCCGTTATGACCGATACAATAGCTTCAATGCCCGTGCCGGAGAACTAAACGCTGAACGTCTGTCCCCCAGAGCAGCGATGTCTGTCTCACCGACAGACTGGCTGATGATGTACGGCTCCATATCCTCTGCATTCCGGGCCCCCACAATGGCAGAAATGTACAGGGATGATGTACATTTTTACCGCAAGGGCAAACCTAATTACTGGGTTCCTAACCTTAATCTGAAACCTGAAAATAACACCACCCGTGAGATTGGCGCAGGTATTCAACTGGACAGCCTGCTTACAGACAATGACCGACTGCAGTTGAAAGGCGGATATTTCGGAACGGATGCCAGAAACTATATTGCCACGCGCGTGGATATGAAACGGATGCGTTCTTATTCTTATAATGTATCCCGGGCCCGTATCTGGGGATGGGATATTCAGGGAAATTACCAGTCTGATTATGTTGACTGGATGCTTTCTTATAACCGGACGGAAAGTATGGATGCCAGCAGCAGGGAATGGCTGGGCTCCGGCAATCCTGACACACTTATCAGTGACATCAGCATACCTGTTGGTCATAGAGGCGTTTATGCAGGATGGCGTGCTGAACTTTCGGCACCAGCCACGCATGTGAAAAAAGGCGACCCCTGTCAGGATGGCTATGCCATACATTCCTTTTCACTGTCTTATAAGCCTGTAAGTGTTAAAGGCTTTGAGGCGTCAGTAACTCTGGATAATGCCTTCAACAAGCTTGCCATGAATGGCAAAGGTGTGCCGCTTTCAGGCAGAACCGTCAATCTTTATACCCGTTATCAGTGGTAACATCTCAGGAAATAAATCATGATGAAAAATACAGGCTATATCTTAGCTCTTTGTCTGGCTGCATCGTGCCAGACCCTGGCCCACGATGTCTGGATTACCGGTAAACAGGCAGAGAACAACGTTACTGCAGAGATTGGTTATGGCCATAATTTCCCCTCAAAGGGCACGATTCCTGACAGAAGGGATTTCTTTGAAACTCCCCGACTTTATAACGGGAAAGAGACAATAACGCTGAAACCAACGTCCACGAATTATGTCTATAAAACTGACTCTGCAGGCAACGGTAATAGCTACGTTCTGTCAACGAAAATGAAACCGGGATACTGGTCGAGAACCTCATCAGGATGGAAGCCTGTCAGCAGGGAGGGCAGAAATGATGTGACATACTGTGAGTTTGTGACTAAATATGCAAAATCTTTTATTCCTGGTGAACAGCAGATGCCAGCACAACTCTATCAGTCTCCAACAGGGGATGAGCTTGAAATCATTCCATTATCCGATATCAGTCGTTTCGGTGAAGATGTGAAGCTGAAAATTCTGTATAAAACGTCCCCTCTTGCCGGAGCCACTCTGGAGCTTGACTCTGTCAGTTATCTGAAATCATCCCGTCACACTCATGCAGCAGAGCATAAACATTCGGCTCATAAAGCAGAACTTACCTTTGTAAGTAATGAGGACGGTATCATCACTATACCTTCCCTTCATGCCGGGCAATGGCTGGCTAAAGTCAAAAATAAGAAAGTATTTCCGGACAAGAGCCTGTGTGATGAAACTGTCGATGTGGCAACCTTAAGCTTCTCCCGAAATTAATAATAGAGGGTGAGTGCCAACCGTACAGTAAGAGGAAAATTATCCTCTGAAAAATCGATTGGGAGACAAGATTGTCCGTTAAGTGCAAATATTTGATTAAAAAGACACCGTTTGAGGACTATTGATATATCAGACAGTTAGCCACAGGTGTACGTTTCCATTTACCTTCAGACCACTTAGCAAATTGCTGTCTTAATTTGACGACTTTTCCCGGCCTTTATGGCCGGGATTTTTTCCCTTCTGTTTCCACAATGCCCGGCACCGGTGACACCTTACGGTGTACGGAGAGCGGCTGTCGGGCATTTTTTCAGGACGCCTTTATGACAATTCTATCCCAGGAAAACCCTGTCATTCGTAAGCGCCTCATTTAAACCGTCTTTCGCCTCCCTTTCCTGTTTCCGATACTAATGTCCATTTTCGTAAGCGTAAACCGACCGCCGTATGTAGCCATTAGACAAGAATTGGTAATTTAGACGCCCATCTGACACAGACGGACATCTAAGTATGGAATTACAGGACTGGCGAAAAGAACCTCGTAAAAAGTATTCGAATGAATTCAAACTTCGTATGGTTGAACTGGCATCACAACCCGGTGCTTGTGTGGCTCAGATTGCACGAGAAAATGGCGTCAATGATAATGTTATTTTCAAATGGCTCAGACTCTGGCAAAACGAAGGGCGTATATCACGGCGTCTTCCGGTGACAACCACTTCTGACGCAGGCCTTGAATTATTACCTGTAGAGATAACCTCTGATGAGCCGAAAGAACCGATGGCTGCTCTTATTCCGCCCTTATCCACTCAGACTACTGTCAGTGCCAGCTCCTGCAAGGTGGAGTTCCGTCACGGTAACATGACGCTGGAAAATCCTTCACCAGAGCTGCTCACTGTATTGATTCGTGAACTGACCGGGAGGGGAAGATGATCTCACTCCCATCCGGTACCCGTATCTGGCTCGTGGCCGGGATAACCGATATGCGTAAGTCTTTCAACGGGCTGGGTGAACAGGTACAGCATGTGTTAAATGTTAATCCCTTCTCCGGTCACCTGTTTATCTTCCGTGGCCGACGGGGTGACACCGTTAAAATTCTTTGGGCTGATGCTGATGGTCTGTGCCTGTTCACCAAACGCCTGGAGGAAGGCCAGTTTATCAGGCCTGCGGTGCGTGACGGTAAGGTATCCATTACCCGCTCGCAACTGGCAATGCTCCTCGATAAGCTGGACTGGCGTCAGCCAAAAACATCCCGCCTTAACGCCCTGACAATGTTGTAAAAAACGCCTGGCCGCATTATAAAAACGGTCATGAGTCAGAAATACCTCATTCGCATTGCAGAACTGGAAAGCCTGCTCCGTCAGAAAGACCAGCAACTGAGTCTGGTTGAAGAGACGGAGGCCTTCCTGCGCTCTGCACTGGCACGTGCCGAAGAAAAGATCGAAGAAGATGAACGGGAAATAGAACATCTGCGGGCTCAGATAGAAAAACTGCGCCGGATGCTGTTCGGTACCCGTTCTGAAAAACTGCGTCGTGAAGTTGAACAGGCTGAGGCCCTGCTGAAACAACGCGAACAGGACAGCGATCGTTACAGTGGGCGGGAAGACGATCCACAGGTTCCCCGCCAGTTGCGACAGTCGCGCCATCGTCGTCCGTTACCGGCACACCTTCCCCGTGAAATACACCGTCTGGAGTCTGAAGAAAGTTGTTGCCCGGAATGTGGCGGCGAGCTGGATTATCTGGGGGAAGTCAGTACTGAGCAACTGGAACTGGTGAGCAGCGCCCTGAAAGTGATCCGCACAGAACGGGTAAAAAAAGCCTGTACAAAATGTGACTGCATCATTGAAGCACCGGCGCCGTCCCGCCCGATAGAGCGTGGTATCGCGGGCTCCGGATTACTTGCCCGCGTGTTAACGGGAAAATACTGCGAACACCTGCCACTGTATCGTCAGAGTGAAATCTTTGCCCGACAGGGTGTCGCACTGAGCCGTGCATTACTCTCCAACTGGGTTGACGCGTGCTGCCAGTTAATGACGCCGCTGAATGATGCCCTGTACCGTTATGTGATGAATACCCGCAAGCTTCACACTGACGACACACCGGTAAAGGTACTGGCACCGGGCCTGAAAAAGACGAAAACAGGGCGCATCTGGACGTATGTCCGGGATGATCGCAATGCGGGTTCGTCATCTCCTCCGGCGGTCTGGTTCGCGTACTCACCGAACCGGCAGGGGAAACACCCGGAGCAACACCTCCGCCCCTTCCGGGGTATCCTGCAGGCGGATGCGTTCACAGGTTATGACAGGCTGTTCAGTGCAGAACGTGAAGGTGGTGCGCTGACAGAAGTTGCGTGCTGGGCCCATGCCCGGAGAAAAATCCACGATGTATACATCAGCAGCAAAAGTGCGACGGCAGAAGAAGCCCTGAAGCGAATCAGTGAACTGTACGCCATCGAGGATGAAATACGGGGATTACCGGAGTCAGAGCGTCTTGCAGTCAGACAGCAGCGAAGCAAAGCGTTACTGACGTCGCTGCATGAATGGATGGTGGAGAAGAATGGCACGCTGTCGAAAAAATCCAGACTGGGCGAAGCGTTCAGCTATGTACTGAATCAGTGGGACGCCCTCTGTTATTACAGTGATGACGGACTGGCGGAGACGGACAATAACACAGCGGAAAGAGCGCTTCGTGCAGTCTGTCTTGGAAAGAAAAATTACGTGTTCTTCGGTAGCGATCACGGTGGCGAGCGTGGTGCACTGCTATACGGGCTGATCGGCACCTGCCGTCTGAACGGTATCGATCCGGAAGCGTATCTGCGCCATATTCTGAGCGTACTGCCGGAATGGCCCTCCAACCGTGTTGACGAACTCCTGCCATGGAACGTGGTTCTCACCAATAAATAAGCGTCAATACGGTGCTCCGTTGACGCTTACGTAAAAACAGTGAAAAGTTAATGAAAACACTCGATGAACTGAACCAGTCGGGAAAAGGGAAAGTGTGGTTTGCGGGGCGAGGAACCGCCCCTGAATGGCAAATGAAACGGGAAATGTTGAGTCAGTGTGATACAACTAAATGGCGAGATATTCCCCTAGCTAGGCTGGGTTAGTTCAGTCATCTCCGAACATATTTTCAGCGTTTCTTCTGGTCTGGTCTTCACCGTCATTTCTCGACAGACTCTGCTCTGTAAGAGGAGTACTGCAATCCACAGACGTATGGAGACCAGATTGTTTTTCCAGTAATTCAAGCAATTTCTTTTCAACTGAAAAAGCACCTGGTATTACGCTGGAAATCACCTTATTAATATCATCCAGAGTCGTATTTTCTGTCAGTAACTCCGATATCAGCAAAGGAAGACGTTTATCTATAGCTGCAAACGCCGCACCAGTAACTAACATCGCGCGCATGAAACGTCCCCGCTCCTTCAGTTTTTCATTTGCAATGAGCTCATCTGCAATCTTATCTCCTGTCCGTTCATCCGGGAAAAGTTCAAATGAGCAGCGTCTGGATTTATTTTCATCACTCATTAGTCACACCACCTTTCATTTTTATCATTCCCATGACTAAATCAAACTGCGGGGATGAGCTCAGATAAAAGCGCTCATCAGGAACCTTAGTCAGGTTCTTCACAGCCTCGGCCACAATTTCAGCCCCACCACCAACACACATTACATGTGTATAGTCGGTGAAACGGCTGATGACATCATTAACTCGTTTAATAAGCAACTTCTGCCGTTCATTGATAACATTAATGATAGACTCACGCTGTTCAGCATTATAAATGCGACGGGAAAGGTAGTCAGGTTCATTACGGTGCACAATGATATTGTCAGCCTGGAATGAGCTCACTCTTGTATTAGCATGTACAGCCATCTGTTCCTTAACCCCGGATGTAATCAGGGACACGCCGATATTCGGATCACACCAGGTTTTTGTAATCCCTGTCATTTTGCTACGAACATGCGACACATCAAGAGTTGTACCACCGAGATCTACGATCAAAAGGGATTCATCATCCTCAAGCCCCGCAAGAACACTGAAACCAGCGGGAATACTTTCAGGAAGAACGGCAACACTGCGAATAACAAATGCATCACTCCCCTGCACCCGTACTTCACGCATCACATTTTTTTTCTTTCTTTCAATGTTTTGCTTATTTTTCTGATTGTTGGCGTCAAGGTATTCAGAGATCGGCAATGTGACGATGACATCAACAGGCTGCGCTTTCAGGCCGGTCTGCTGTAGCGCATGCTGAATGGCCACAACATTCACATCACTGTACTGATAGCGTGTTTCAGTCGTTACGACAGCATCAGCACTTAATGGATCAAATGAAAACTTCTCGCCGTCGATCTCGTAATTAGCCGGGGCAGCATCATCCAGTAAACTAAAAGACCATTCCGGTTTAAAGCTGTTAGGGCTGATTAACGTTTTCACGTCACCATCCTCCAACCAGGCAAGTTTAATGTTGGTAGAACCATCATCAATAAAGATTTTCATAACCAGTCTCCGTTGCTCATAAACAAATAGAAAAAACAAACATGCCTCATACATGCAATGTATATTCAATTATAATGGAAAAATGGTCTTTCTGAAAGGACAAGTGCAACATAAAAACACGATAAACTGCATGTACATTGTACACATAACTTTAAGACCAGAGAAAACCATAGATACAAAACCATTATGAATGGTTATATGTGATACATAAATGCAATATAAAAATATCTTTGACATCATGGTTCAGGTTAAGGGAAAAGGAATGAAATGGTGAAACTGAGAGGAAAGGAAAGCGGTGACGAATCATGTCACCATAAACAGAGAGATGTCTAATGGGGACTCTTTAGGTACGTGAAGAATCCCCATAACGCATTTAAAAGACACACATCAGATACCCTTAAGGTATCCGATAGTTTATTGACCTATTGCACCATCACGTTCAAGCTTCTCTCTTATAGCCTCAATAATATATGAGCTAAAATCCAGAGATGTTTTACTGGTCGCTTTAAGTTCCGCATGAGCTTCAAAATACGACAGCGGTATGGCCTTAAGATTCTTAGCCTTCGTCCTGGCAGCCACGGGACGACCTGAAACTTCCTCTGCACCTTCATTTGGCTGAGACGGGGCTGTTGCTGTTACGGCAGAAGAAGAAGTTTGTAACCTGGCAGAATCCACCAGGTTTTTCAGTTTTTCAGCCTGTGCACTAAATTTCGCTTTGCTCATGAGATAACCCAGGATGTTTGTTAGATACTTAAAAGATATCCATTAAAAGCCCAAAGGATACTATATGGATACCCAATAGATATACCTTACTGTTTGTTATTTTCAATCAGATGATTGATTTCTTCGATCAGGGCAATAACTTCCTTACCTCCTGCCGAATAGCGCCCATGCACAGACTCAGTGATTCCCATCCCAGTCTCAATGACATCCTCAAATTCTGCACGAGCAGAAATGCGGCTCTTCATCAGCTTCAGATGTTTGAACGATGGCAGGATTGCATCAAGCTTAGGGAATTTCTTCTTGTTAGGATTAACTTTACAGAGATACAGGTGAGCAGTTATATCGGTCCCCATGATAGAGCTGATTTCGTCCAGTACTCCATCAAAATGCATCAAACCAATACGTTCAGTCAGGGAGTCTTTTGAAGGGACAATAACGCAGTCTGCAAAGGCAATCGCAGTACGGGTAAGATCTGAGTCAAATCCCCCACAGTCAATAAGTAACGTCTTATCGCTGTTCTTGTAGGGAGTCATAATTTCGATTAACTCATCCACTGTTTTGGGTACTTTCACGGAAATTTCTTTTCCTTCAGGTCTCAGCCCCAGAATGATAGAAAGCCCGGTATGAGTATCCAGATCAACTGTATCAGACTTCATTTCACCAACAATGTTTACGGATGAAGTTGTCTTACCCACACCACCTTTGGGATGCGTATTAGCAATAACAGGCATAGAGTATCTCCAGAATCCACATGTAATACCCACAAAGAACCCCAAAGACACCTTTCAGATATCCAAGAGGTACTCAATAGATGTTTTTTTTACTCTATACCGGTCCTGCATGTCAACAGAATATGAAATACCGATAATATATCCATGAGATATCCGAAAGGGATTTAAAAAAGTCAGAGCTTAAGGAATTCTTTTGAGCATAGACACCGCATCGAACTCAGGCATCGCAAACTGCACCCGGTGCCGTGCAGCCACATCCAGTGCAAACACCTTCGTGTAGACCTCCGTTGAGCTGATGGACTTATGCCCCATCAGGCTCTGCAGGACCTTCAGCGGTATACCGGCATACAGCATG
>NZ_SJWV01000161.1:0-9510 GCF_004352695.1 Escherichia sp. KCJ4928 | reverse complement strand
AAATGATTATCGAAACCTTTATTTGTCCGGTAAGTAGTATCAGCAATCCAGATGAATTTAATACCTTCTTATTAAGAAATCAGAAGATGATGCCGTTGTCATCGGTAGGAATCTCCAGCGTGCAACAGGAAGAGTATTACATTGTTTTCGGGGCGTTATCGCTTAAATCTTCTCTTGAAGATATCCTGCTTGAGATAACCTCGCTGGTAGATAACGCATTGGATCTGGCTGAAATTACAGAAGAATATTCACACTAATTACAAGGACGGGTATTTATGGGAATTTTAAAAAGTTTATTTACGCTGGGGAAATCGTTTATCTCCCAGGCGGAAGAATCCATTGAAGAAACCCAGGGCGTGCGCATGCTGGAACAGCATATTCGTGACGCTAAAGCTGAACTCGATAAAGCCGGAAAATCTCGCGTTGATCTGCTGGCGCGGGTGAAATTAAGTCACGATAAGCTGAAAGATTTACGTGAGCGCAAAGCCAGTCTGGAAGCCCGTGCGCTGGAAGCGTTAAGCAAGAACGTTAATCCGTCGTTGATTAACGAAGTTGCTGAAGAAATCGCGCGCCTTGAGAATCTCATTACCGCTGAAGAGCAAGTGTTGTCGAATCTGGAAGTCTCCCGTGATGGCGTGGAAAAAGCAGTTACAGCGACAGCGCAGCGTATCGCTCAGTTTGAGCAGCAAATGGAAGTCGTTAAAGCCACTGAAGCCATGCAGCGTGCACAACAGGCTGTAACAACCTCTACCGTTGGCGCATCTTCCAGCGTTTCGACAGCGGCAGAATCCTTAAAACGCCTGCAAACGCGTCAGGCCGAACGTCAGGCTCGCCTGGATGCTGCTGCACAGTTGGAAAAAGTCGCAGACGGTCGCGATCTTGATGAAAAGCTGGCGGAAGCCGGAATTGGCGGTAGCAATAAAAGTAGCGCCCAGGATGTATTAGCAAGACTGCAACGCTAACAGGGCGAGTAATTTTTTTGCCAGCCTCGCTAAAAGGCTGGCAACTATTTTAAGGATAAAATATGTCTGGTTTTTTCCAGCGTCTGTTTGGCAAGGATAATAAGCCTGCTATCGCTCGCGGTCCGCTGGGACTTCATCTCAATAGTGGCTTTACGCTCGACACGTTAGCGTTTCGTTTGCTGGAAGATGAATTGCTGATTGCGCTGCCGGGTGAGGAATTTACGGTAGCCGCTGTCAGCCACATCGATCTGGGCGGCGGTAGTCAGATTTTCCGCTACTACACTTCAGGCGATGAATTTCTGCAAATCAATACCACCGGCGGCGAAGATATTGATGACATTGATGATATCAAGCTCTTTGTCTATGAAGAGAGCTACGGTATCAGTAAAGAGAGTCACTGGCGCGAGGCGATCAACGCCAAAGTGATGGGGGCAATGATCTTAAACTGGCAGGAAAAACGCTGGCAGCGATTTTTTAACAGCGAAGAACCGGGAAATATCGAACCCGTCTACATGCTGGAAAAAGTAGAAAATCAAAACCATGCCAAATGGGAGGTCCATAATTTTACCATGGGCTACCAACGCCAAGTAACCGAAGATACTTACGAATATTTGCTGTTAAATGGTGAGGAATCTTTTAACGATCTCGGCGAGCCAGAGTGGTTATTTTCGCGCGCGTTGGGTGTCGATATCCCGCTGACATCACTTCATATTATTGGTTAATTACAAGGACGTTTACAATGCATATACTGGATTCACTTCTTGCCTTTAGTGCCTATTTTTTTATTGGCGTGGCTATGGTGATTATTTTTCTGTTTATCTACTCCAAAATTACACCGCACAACGAATGGCAATTAATCAAAAACAATAATACCGCGGCGTCACTGGCATTCAGCGGTACATTGTTGGGTTACGTGATCCCCTTATCCAGTGCGGCAATCAATGCGGTGAGTATTCCAGACTATTTCGCCTGGGGCGGGATTGCACTGGTGATTCAGTTACTCGTTTTTGCTGGTGTCAGACTTTATATGCCCGCATTAAGCGAAAAAATTATTAATCACAATACCGCAGCAGGAATGTTTATGGGAACCGCCGCACTGGCTGGTGGTATTTTTAACGCAGCTTGTATGACATGGTAATGGACGATCATGGCCAGAAAACGCAAATCAAGAAATAACAGTAAAATTGGTCACGGAGCGATCAGTCGCATTGGAAGACCGCATAATCCTTTTGAGCCGCGCCGCAATCGCTACGCACAAAAATACTTAACGTTGGTGCTAATGGGCGGTGCCGTTTTTTTAATAGTCAAAGGATGGAGTGAAAGTGGCGATGTCGATAACGACGGCGACGGAACGTTTTATTCGACAGTGCAGGATTGTATTGATGACGGTAATAATGCCGACATTTGCGCGCGTGGCTGGAACAACGCCAAAGCGGCATTTTATGCCGATGTTCCGAAGAATATGACTCAGCAGAATTGTCAGTCTAAGTACGAAAATTGCTACTACGACAATGTTGAACAGAGTTGGATCCCGGTCGTTTCTGGATTTTTGTTAAGCCGAGTTATTCGTAAAGATCGCGATGAGCCGTTCGTCTATAACAGCGGCGGATCCTCATTTGCTTCCCGCCCCGTCTGGCGCAACACTTCCGGTGATTACTCCTGGCGCTCCGGTTCTGGCAAAAAAGAGTCTTACTCTTCAGGCGGCTTTACCACCAAAAAAGCGTCAACCGTTTCGCGCGGCGGCTATGGTCGTTCTTCCAGCGCCCGTGGGCATTGGGGAGGCTAATCATGCTGAGACACAACGTTCCTGTGCGACGGGATCTGGACCAGATCGCCGCTAACAACGGTTTCGACTTTCATATCATCGACAATGAAATCTATTGGGACGAGAGTCGGGCTTACCGTTTTACTCTGCGCCAGATTGAAGAGCAGATCGAAAAACCGACTGCGGAACTGCATCAGATGTGCCTTGAGGTGGTGGATCGCGCGGTTAAAGACGAAGAGATCCTGACGCAACTGGCGATCCCGCCGTTGTACTGGGATGTGATCGCCGAAAGCTGGCGCGCACGCGATCCTTCGCTGTATGGCCGGATGGATTTTGCCTGGTGTGGCAATGCGCCGGTGAAGCTGCTGGAGTACAACGCCGATACGCCGACCTCGTTGTATGAGTCGGCTTATTTCCAGTGGTTGTGGCTGGAGGATGCCCGGCGCAGCGGCATTATTCCGCGTGATGCCGATCAGTACAATGCCATTCAGGAACGCCTGATTTCACGCTTTAGCGAGCTTTATAGCCGGGAGCCGTTTTATTTCTGCTGCTGTCAGGACACCGATGAAGACAGGACTACCGTGCTGTACTTGCAGGACTGCGCCCAGCAGGCAGGGCAGGAGTCGCGGTTTATCTACATTGAAGATCTCGGTTTGGGCGTCGGCGGTGTACTGACCGATCTTGATGATAATGTCATCCAGCGTGCATTTAAGCTGTATCCGCTGGAGTGGATGATGCGTGACGATAACGGTCCGCTGCTGTGCAAGCGTCGCGAGCAATGGGTGGAGCCGTTATGGAAAAGTATCTTGAGTAATAAAGGGCTAATGCCGCTGCTTTGGCGCTTCTTCCCTGGTCATCCTAACCTTCTTGCATCCTGGTTTGAGGGTGAAAAATCGCAGATTGCCGCTGGCGAAAGCTATGTGCGTAAACCGATCTACTCGCGCGAAGGCGGAAACGTCACCATTTTCGACGGTCAGAATAACGTCGTTGACCACGCTGATGGTGATTACGCCGATGAACCGATGATCTACCAGGCGTTTCAACCTCTGCCGCGATTTGGCGATAGCTACACACTCATCGGTAGCTGGATTGTCGATGATGAAGCGTGCGGAATGGGGATCCGTGAAGATAACACACTGATCACCAAAGACACCTCACGTTTCGTTCCGCATTACATTGCTGGATAAGAATGTTTTAGCAATCTCTTTCTGTCATGAATCCATGGCAGTGACCATACTAATGGTGACTGCCATTGATGGAGGGAGACACAGTGCACTGGCAAACTCACACCGTTTTTAATCAACCTATACCATTAAATAACAGCAACTTATACCTGTCTGATGGCGCGCTCTGCGAAGCGGTAACGCGTGAAGGTGCTGGCTGGGATAGCGATTTTCTAGCCAGTATTGGTCAGCAGTTAGGAACGGCTGAATCCCTTGAACTGGGGCGGCTGGCGAATGTGAATCCGCCTGAATTATTGCGCTACGATGCGCAAGGACGCCGTCTGGACGATGTGCGTTTTCACCCCGCCTGGCACCTGCTGATGCAGGCGCTATGTACCAATCGGGTGCACAATCTTGCCTGGGAAGAAGACGCTCGCTCCGGCGCATTTGTGGCGCGCGCGGCGCGTTTTATGTTGCACGCACAGGTTGAGGCAGGGTCGTTATGTCCGATAACCATGACCTTTGCCGCCACGCCATTGCTGTTACAGATGTTACCCGCGCCGTTTCAGGACTGGACCACGCCGCTGCTGAGCGATCGCTACGATTCTCACTTATTGCCAGGTGGGCAAAAACGCGGTTTGTTGATTGGCATGGGAATGACGGAAAAGCAGGGCGGTTCCGATGTCATGAGCAACACCACCCGCGCAGAGCGCCTGGAAGATGGCTCTTATCGGCTGGTGGGGCATAAATGGTTTTTCTCGGTGCCGCAAAGCGATGCGCATCTGGTGCTGGCGCAGACTACGGGCGGTTTGTCCTGCTTTTTTGTGCCGCGCTTTTTGCCTGACGGGCAACGCAACGCGATTCGCCTCGAGCGGCTGAAAGATAAGCTGGGTAATCGCTCTAACGCCAACTGCGAAGTGGAGTTTCAGGATGCCATTGGCTGGTTGTTGGGGCAGGAAGGGGAAGGAATTCGTCTGATCCTGAAAATGGGTGGGATGACGCGTTTTGATTGCGCCCTGGGTAGCCATGCCATGATGCGCCGTGCATTTTCGCTGGCGATTTATCATGCACATCAACGCCATGTTTTTGGTAATCCATTGATCCAACAGCCCCTTATGCGTCATGTCTTAAGTCGCATGGCACTTCAGCTTGAAGGGCAAACGGCGTTGCTGTTTCGTCTTGCGCGAGCGTGGGACCGGCGTGCCGATGCCAAAGAAGCCCTGTGGGCGCGTTTATTTACGCCTGCGGCAAAATTTGTGATCTGCAAAAGAGGTATGCCGTTTGTGGCCGAAGCGATGGAGGTGCTGGGCGGCATTGGTTATTGCGAGGAGAGCGAGCTGCCGCGGCTTTACCGGGAGATGCCGGTAAACAGTATTTGGGAAGGTTCCGGCAATATTATGTGCCTGGATGTGCTGCGCGTTCTCAATAAGCAAGCGGGCGTATACGACTTATTGTCGGAAGCGTTTGTGGAAGTGAAAGGGCAGGATCGCTATTTTGATCGCGCGGTTCGTCGTTTACAGCAGCAGCTGCGCAAGCCAGCTGAAGAACTGGGGCGAGAGATTACTCATCAGCTATTCCTGCTGGGCTGCGGTGCGCAAATGTTGAAATATGCCTCTCCGCCAATGGCGCAGGCGTGGTGTCAGGTGATGTTAGATACGCGCGGCGGCATACGGCTGTCAGAGCAGATCCAGAATGATTTATTGCTGCGGGCGACGGGGGGAGTGTGTGTGTAAGCGTATACGACTGATGCGACGCTGGTTTCGATTAACTCAATGAAATATGCGAAAATTGTAGGCCGGACAAGGCGCTCGCGCCGCATCCGGCATTGTTCATTTGCTGTAGATAACACTCATGCATACAGTATCGCCTGTACGCGCCAGTTATCAGGCTGCTGGTCTTCGTACATGGTAATAATGCGGTACCATGACGCACCTTGTTCATCGGCCTTTAACGCCACGATACGTTCCACGTCCTGCGGATCCCCTGAAATATTGCTAACTGAGATCTGACCTATTTCATTCAGGCCCGTCACGCAGTCAGCACTGGCGAATTCTGCAGACTGTGCCGTGGCGCTCGCAGGATAAGTCACTAATTGCAGCGAGGGTGAGGCAAGTAATTGTTTCATCGTCAGCTCCATTTTTCGTTTCCCCACATGTTGCAGGGCATTCCATCGCGGTAATAAACGCCCAGGCTTCCAGCCGGTAATTTATTGTGCACAGGTAAACGCATAGGGACGCAAAGCAATGTAAAGCTGACTATGTAAGTTGTCTGATTTATTTACGGTACAAAATGGCTTGTGAATACCACTGTCCTGTCACGATGGTTTCGTCCACCATGACGACAACGTAATAATCAGCTTTTGCAGCGACAGCTTTCGCTTTGATTTCTGCTAATGCGTCATCCGGAGAACCCCGAACCATCGTGCTTACGCTACCTATTCGCTGTAACCCTTGCGTCTGGTCGCGGCGAATCTCTTGCGGATGGTCCGTTACTGGCGGTGCTGGCTGTGGCGTACCTTGCAGTGCGCTACAGGCACTTAACATCAACACCAATAATAAACTGGCAAACCGGTAAATAACGCTATTACGTTTCCTGCTAACCATAGTGTAGTGCCTTATTAATTTAACTTTGGGGGAATGTTCCCGAATTGTTACCTGGTACGCGATTTTCGAATGAAAACGTGACGAAAGCGTAACCCACATCTCAACATTATGAACTAATACCGCCAGCAGAAACTTGTGCTAAGGATTTCTTCATGTCATACCAGACAAAAAGGAGAGACAGATGATTGAAATAGAATCACGCGAGCTGGCAGATATTCCCGTTCTTCATGCTTATCCTGTCGGGCAAAAAGATACCCCGTTACCGTGCGTAATTTTTTATCACGGCTTTACTTCATCCAGTCTGGTGTATAGCTATTTTGCCGTTGCGCTGGCGCAGGCTGGTTTGCGGGTGATCATGCCGGATGCGCCCGATCACGGTAGCCGTTTTAGTGGTGACGCAGCGCGGCGGTTAAATCAATTCTGGCAAATCTTGCTACAAAGTATGCAGGAATTCACTACTTTACGTGCGGCAATAGCCGAAGAAAACTGGCTGCTTGATGACCGTCTGGCAGTCGGTGGCGCGTCGATGGGCGCGATGACGGCACTGGGAATTACCGCTCGCCACCCCACGGTGAAATGTACCGCCAGCATGATGGGATCGGGCTATTTTACATCGCTCGCCCGTTCACTGTTTCCACCGCTGATACCTGAAACGGCAGCACAGCAGAATGAATTCAATAACATTGTCGCGCCGCTGGCAGAGTGGGAAGCGACAAACCACCTGGAACAACTTGGTGACAGACCTCTACTGCTGTGGCATGGCCTCGACGATGACGTTGTGCCTGCCGATGAATCACTACGTTTGCAGCAGGCCTTAAGCGAGACGGGACGGGATAAACTGCTAACCTGTTCATGGCAGCCAGGCGTGCGTCACCGCATTACGCCTGAGGCGTTAGATGCTGCCGTGACATTTTTCCGCCAGCATCTTTAAACACGCAGAATGCTGACCCCTTGCGCTTCCAGTTGTTGCAGGATTTCCGGGTTAGCATTTTTGCCGGTGATAAGCATATCGATTTGATCGGCACGGCTAAAAAGCATTCCCGCGCGTTCGCCAATCTTACTGCTATCAACCAGTACCACCAGTTTCCCTACCACGCTCAGCATCTTCTGCTCTGCCATTGCCGTCAGCATATCGGTTTTATACAACCCTTCTGCGGTCAGTCCTTTGCCGCTGGTAAACATCCAGTGCCCGGCATAGAGACTGTTTTCGCTGCCCTGCGGGCTTAAAGTGATGGACTGACTTTTGTTGTACTGTCCGCCCATAATGATCACGCTGTCATGTTCTTGATCGATCAGGTAATTTGCCAGCGGTAGATAATTAGTGATGATTTGCACTGGCTTGCCACACATTTCCCGCCCAAGCAGAAACGCGGTGGAGCCGCAGTTGATGACTACGCTTTCGCCCGGATTAACCAGTTGCGAGGCCGCTTTAGCAATACGTACTTTTTCATCGTGATTCTGCGCCTGATGCAGATTCATCGGCGTCCAGCGCGGGCGCTGTTGGGTAATAGCTTCTGCGCCATTGCGCACCTTTTTCAGTTTGCCGCTTTCGTCAAGTTTATTGATATCGCGTCGCGCAGTGGCAGGCGAAATTCCCAGACGCTCAACGACTTTCTCAACGGTCACAAAGCCCAATTGTGCGAGCATTTCCAGGAGGATTTGATGTCTTTGTGCTTCAGTCATGAGCTATTCCGATAAAATTTGATTTTTTTAGATGATATTTGAAATAGCCAGGAAATACTACGCCGGATAGCGCGAACTTCTCCACGCTATCCGGTATAAACGACAGATTACAGGAATGACTTGAACGGCAGATCCGGTTCAATAGTGAAGCAATCATCGAAACCGCGCGGATAGTGGTACTCGAAGTTGTCTTTATCCAGCGGCCAGGTAAATTTGCCGCCAACCTGCCAGATAAACGGCTTGAAGCCATACTTCAGACGATCTTTTTTCATCTCCCACAGCACGCGGATCTCTTGCGGATCGGCCTGGAAGTTTGACCAGATGTCGTGGTGGAACGGGATAACCACTTTCGCATTCAGGGCTTCACCCATACGCAGCATATCGGCGCTGGTCATTTTGTCGGTAATACCGCGCGGGTTCTCACCATACGATCCTAACGCCACATCGATCTGATGTTCGTTACCGTGCTTCGCATAATAGTTAGAGTAGTGGGAGTCGCCGCTGTGATACAGGGAGCCGCCAGGCGTTTTGAACAGATAGTTCACCGCGCGATCGTCCATGCCGTCCGGCAGTACGCCAGCCGCTTTTTGATCGGCAGGCAGGGTGATCAGTGCAGTACGGTCGAAAGCGTCAAGCGCATGAATTTCAATGTCTTTCACTTTTACAACATCGCCCGGTTTGACCACGATGCAACGCTCTTTCGGTACGCCCCAGCCAATCCACAAATCAACGCAGGTTTTCGGTCCAATGAATGGTACGTCATCAGCACAGTTCTGCATCACGGCAGCAGCGACGTTAACGTCGATATGATCGTTGTGATCGTGAGTCGCCAGTACCGCGTCGATCTGGCGAATCGCAAACGGATCAAGAACAAACGGGGTGGTGCGTAGGTTTGGCTGCAGTTTTTTCACGCCAGCCATGCGCTGCATCTGGTGACCCTGTTTCATTAACGGGTTACCGTGACTTTGTTTGCCAGTGCCGCACCAGAAATCAACGCAAACGTTGGTGCCACCTTCTGATTTCAACCAGATCCCGGTGCAGCCTAGCCACCACATCGCAAATGTGCCAGGGGCGACCTGCTCTTGTTCAATTTCTTCATTCAGCCAGCTACCCCACTCCGGGAAAGTGCTCAGGATCCAGGATTCTCGGGTGATACTTTTCACTTTACTCATCGCCATTTACCTTCATGATAGTTCAATTCGAATCAATATGTGATTGGTTTTGATTAATCCTGACACTATTTTTTCAGGAAGGCAATGACCATTTTTTGACTTTTTGCCAGGGAAGTGGTTGTTGATTTTGAGTGTGGAAAGATTTAATGGAATGTGTAATTC
>NZ_SJWV01000160.1:0-9517 GCF_004352695.1 Escherichia sp. KCJ4928 | reverse complement strand
GATCTGACTTTTGCCGGAAAATTCTCATAAACAGATAAAAACCGCGAGGTCGCCGCCCCGTAACGGGCCATAATTCCAGGAAGGACCCGACGACACCAGACTATCAGAGCGATGGGGGCACAATGACAGAAGCCGAACTACTGGGATTAATCCGCCGCGTCGCCGGAATCAGCCAGCAGCATGACGAACAGGCCACACAGCCGGACAGCGTGACCGCTGAAAATTATGTGCGTGTTGTAGCGGAAGTGATGCGCCGTGATGGTATAGAACTTAATGGCGTTGATATGCGCAACATACGGAACCGCGTTCTTGAAATGCTGGCCTACAATCGCCGCGTTGAACTGTATCGGGAGAAAGAAAAAATAACGTACCACTGGAAGAAGCCGGAACGGCTGCGGCGGTAACTTGCTGATATTCCCGATAACGCAAAATTGCGCTGGCTACATCCCTCACATCTGAGGACTGTTAATCAGAAGGCCGGAATATATTCACAAACTACGAAATTTTCGTAGTTTAATTAATGGTCAGATTAATCGCTAACCCGCTGATATTTTCGGAAACCTCAATTTGAGGAAGTCGGAAGCGTCACCCTTCATATTCTGAATGGTCATAATGACCACGCAGACCATCAAGGCAACCACAACGAACATCGTTACGGTTGGAGCTTTTACCCCACTGGGGGAAAGGTATTACGATAATCATAACACCTACCGAACAGGTAAAACCCACCAGCCTGATTAACAGTTAACCGGAAAAAAAATCCGGTAGCCCCGTTATGGGGATCCCCATATCGACATTAACGCCCCTCATGAATTGGTGCGCTTCCCCCTGGAAAGATTACCCGCCTGTATATTTCTTGTGTCTATTTGTTCCACGTTGTTTCATACAGTGCACCGAACGGTGTAGTTAATGGTGTAGTCAATTTGCTGTTTTTAGCACTTTTTGCAGTGTGGGTTGTTTAATTAAATCAATGGGTTGCCTTGCTGTGGTGATAAAAGGACATATTTATTCATCTTTCGGCGCAGAATGCTGGCGACCAAAAATCACCTCCATCCGCGCACCGCCCAGCATGCTCTCTCCGGCGACGATTTTACCCTCATATTGCTCGGTGATTTCGCGGGCTACCGCCAGCCCTACACCTTGCCCAGGGCGTAAAGTATCAACCCGTTGACCACGGTCGAAAATGACCTCTCGCTTGCTTAATGGAATACCGGGGCCATCATCCTCGACCACAATATAGAGATGCTCGTCGGTTTGCCTTGCAGAAATTTCGACAAACTCGAGGCAATATTTACAGGCATTATCCAGCACGTTGCCCATCACCTCGACAAAATCGTTCTGCTCACCGACAAAGCTGATCTCTGGCGAAATATCGAGAGAGATATTGACCCCTTTGCGTTGATACACTTTGTTCAGCGCTGAGGTGAGATTGTCCAGCAGTGGGGCGACCGGATGCAGCTCGCGGCTGAGCAATGTCCCGCCGCGCATACTGGCACGATGCAGGTAGTAGCCAATTTGCTGTGAAATGCGGCTGATTTGCTCCAGCATTACCGGCTCAGCATCACTGACGCTCATCTTTTCACTACGCAGAGAACGCAGCGTACTTTGCAGCACCGCCAGTGGCGTTTTCAGACTATGGGTCAGGTCGGTGAGCGTCGTACGGTATTTGTCGTAACGTTCGCGTTCACTTTTTAACAATCGGTTCAGGTTTCGTACCAGACTGGTCAGTTCTCGCGTTGTGGCTGGATTGAGCAATTCGCGGTTATGTTCTTCCAGTTCGCGGACTTCTTTTGCCAGGGCTTCGATGGGGCGTAAACTCCACCAGGCGGCGACCCACAGCAGCGGGATCACTAACAGCAGATTGGCTGAGAGCACATAGATAAACCAGCTCCAGACCATATAGGAACTTTTTAGCTCCACCGGAATGGTATCCACCACCACAATGGTTAATTTTGGCATCCGCGATGTTGCCGGGTAGACGTTTACTGCCACCGAGTGGGTCATCTCCGCGTCGTCATCATCTTCCCGCACTTCCTGCAACTGTTGCTGTATCGAATGATCTCCACTCAGCAAGAGGCTGGTATCGTTAACATCCGCTTCAATTTCATGAAAACCATTCGATTTCAGCCAGTCAGGCTGGATCATCTTCATCAGCCAGGGCACGTCACGTTGCGCCCATAAAAGCTGCCCGTTCTCATCATAAATTAGCGTCATGGTGGGGCTTTGCTTGTCGATATTTTCGGGTAACTCGACATGCAACTTATTGTTTTCCCACTTCGCAAGGGTATAGAACAGATTGCTCTCGCCACGTAACAGCCGAAACGTAGTTTTATCGAAACTGACGCTATAACCGATCAGCGCGACCATTCCGTAGGCAAGCGAAAGCACCAGTACTACCGCAGCCGTTGCCAACAGAAAACGTACCCGCAGTGAGAGCGGGAAAAAAAGACGCAGTAATTTTTTCATCAGCGCAATTCGAACAAATAGCCCTGGCCGCGAACGGTAGTAATCACTTCTTGCGGATATTGTGCCTGAATTTTTTTGCGCAGACGTCCCATCAGTACATCAATGGTATGGCTTTCCCGCAGCTCCGCATCCGGATAGAGTTGGAGCATTAACGAATCTTTGCTCACCACTTTGCCATTATTGCGTATCAACGTTTCCATAATGGTGTATTCGAACGCGGTCAGTTTGATCACTTCGTCATTAATAGATAATTCACGGCGAGAGAGATCAACCTGAAACGGGGGTAGCGAAATGACCTGTGAAGCCAGGCCGCTATTACGCCGCATTAATGCCTGCATTCGCGCCATCACCTCTTCAATATGAAACGGTTTAGTCACGTAATCATCAGCACCGGCACTTAATACTTCGACTTTGTCCTGCCAGCTTTCACGGGCGGTTAATACCAGAATCGGCAGTGAAACATCATTGCTACGCCAGCGGCGAATCAGTGACAGACCGTCCTCGTCAGGCAATCCGAGATCGACAATCGCAATATCCGGTAAATGTTCATTGAGATAATAATCGGCTTCTTTGGCATCTTCTGCGTCATCGACCTGATGACCAGCATCCTGAATCTGAACTTTAAGGTGGTGACGTAACAACGCATTGTCTTCAACAACCAGTACGCGCATTTTTATTTCTCCCTGTCTTAATTATTAAAATAGTGTAACGCGATTATGTGTTTATGGGGGTAAACATTAAATAAACCAGCGGGGAGGGGAGGTAAAGTGAAAAAAGAAAAAGTGGATAATTTTAATAAACAGGCCGGACAGCATCGCCATCCGGCACTGATACGAGTTTATTTCAGCTCATCAACCATGGTGATAGCTCGACCAATATAGTTAGCCGGCGTCATCGCTTTCAGGCGGGCTTTCTCTTCTTCTGGCAACGCCAGACCATCGATAAACTGCTTCATGCCTTCGGCGTCAACGCGCTTACCGCGAGTCAGCTCTTTCAGCTTCTCGTACGGTTTTTCGATGCCATAGCGACGCATAACTGTCTGGATTGGCTCAGCCAGCACTTCCCAGTTGTGATCCAGCTCATCCAGCAGATGGTCACGGTTTACTTCCAGTTTGCTCACGCCTTTCAGGGTGGATTGATACGCAATCAGCGCATAACCGATACCCACGCCGAGGTTACGCAGCACGGTGGAGTCGGTCAGGTCACGCTGCCAGCGGGAAACCGGCAGTTTGCTTGCCAGATGCTGCAATACCGCGTTGGAAAGGCCCAGATTCCCTTCGGAGTTTTCGAAGTCAATCGGGTTAACTTTATGCGGCATGGTGGAAGAACCAATCTCACCAGCAATGGTTTTCTGTTTGAAGTGGTTAAGGGCGATATAACCCCAGACGTCACGGTCAAAGTCGATCAGAATGGTGTTGAAGCGCGCAACGCAATCAAACAATTCGGCAATGTAGTCGTGCGGTTCGATCTGGGTGGTGTACGGGTTCCACTGAATACCCAGCGAGGTGACGAACTCTTCGCTGAACTGATGCCAGTCAACTTCCGGGTAAGCGGCGATATGGGCGTTATAGTTACCGACCGCGCCGTTGATTTTGCCGAGGATCTCCACCTGATTAAGCTGGCGGTACTGGCGCTCCATACGGTAGGCGACGTTTGCCATCTCTTTACCGATGGTTGACGGCGTGGCTGGCTGACCGTGGGTACGAGACAGCAGCGGGATATCGCGGTACTGAACGGCGAGATCTTTAATGCCATCAATCAGTTGACGCCAGTACGGCAGGATCACTTCATCACGCGCGGTTTTCAGCATTAATGCGTGGGAGAGGTTATTGATATCTTCCGAAGTACAGGCAAAGTGGATGAATTCAGAAACCGCGTGCAGTTCCGGGATCTCCGCCACTTTTTCTTTCAGGAAATACTCAACCGCTTTAACGTCGTGGTTAGTGGTACGCTCGATGGTTTTGATGCGTGCGGCATCTTCTTCGCTGAAATTGGCGACAACTGCATCAAGGTAACCGATTGCGTCGGCAGCAAAAGCAGGAACTTCCTTGATCGCTGCGTGCGCGGCCAGTTTTTGCAGCCAACGTACTTCAACTTGTACACGGAATTTCAGCAAACCATATTCGCTGAAAATCCCGCGCAGCGCGCTGACTTTATCGCCGTAGCGTCCATCGACAGGGGAAACGGCGGTCAGTGAGGATAATTCCATAGATCACAACTCCGGGGTTAAATGAGCAAGAATTTGTTTTGCCTGAGTGGTCAGGCGATTACGAGAAAACATCAGTTGCAGACGTCCGCCGCCGACCTGGTGCCAGAGCACGGCGGCGCGAATGCCTGCCAGCAGGGTTGCGCGAACTTTCGCCTGCACTTGTGGGCTTTGCAGTACAGCAGGGGAACCGGTGACCTGAATGCGCGGGCCAAGCGGGCTGATCACATCAACATAGATAGCAGCCATCGCGCTCATCAGCGTTTCGGACTGTAAATCGAAGTGTTCGAGCTGGCGTTGCAGGCCGTTGATCCGGTTGCCCAGAGTGTCGAGCGCGCCTTTCGCTGAGGAGAGTTTGCGCTCAAGCACCATCAAGCTGAGTGTGTAGCGGGTTAATTCGGCGTTTAAGCCCTGGCGACTGCTGGCATTGAGCACGCCGAGCAGGGTTTCCAGCCCGACGCGCAGGTTGGCTTCGCTACCGCCAAAAACCGCCAGCGTCGAGCTGGGGTTCATATCAATAATACTGTTGAGTGAGACGTGTAGCGCATCGGCATCACAATGCCCCTGGTGAGCGAGTTGTTGCACCAGGCGTGCCGACTGACAAATACCGGCCAGGGCGAGGGTGATGTCATAGTAATTCTTTGCCACGTTCACTGCTTCCTTGTTTTAAGTAAAGATAATAATCAGACCGGCAGCGGCAGACGCTGCTCAATAATACCGCCACCGAGGCACACTTCACCGTTATAGAAGACGGCAGACTGGCCCGGCGTCACGGCGGCAACCGGTTCATCGAAAATCACTTCAATGCGATCATCGTCCAGCGCCTTGACGGTGCAAGGGATATCGGTCTGGCGATAGCGGGTTTTTACCGTGCAACGCATAGTGCCGGTGAATGGTTCGCGATCGACCCAGTGCAACTGCTGGGCAATCAACCCGACAGACATCAGCCGCGGGTGTTCATGGCCCTGAGCGACAACCAGAATGTTGTTTTCGACGTCTTTGTCCACCACATACCACGGTTCTTCGGTACCTTCTTTGGTGCCACCGATACCCAGACCTTTACGCTGACCGAGAGTGTGATACATCAGCCCCTGGTGCTCACCAATTTCATCGCCATCGACGGTAATGATTTTGCCCGGTTGCGCCGGGAGATAACGGCCCAGGAACTCGCGGAATTTACGTTCGCCAATGAAGCAAATGCCGGTAGAGTCTTTTTTCTTCGCGGTGACCAGACCAAGATCTTCAGCAATCTTACGCACCTGCGGTTTTTCCAGTTCGCCGACCGGGAACAGGCTTTGCGCAATCTGCTCATGGCTGAGCGTATAAAGGAAGTAGCTCTGGTCTTTATTGCTGTCCAGACCACGCAGCAGGCGGCTCTTGCCATCGACATCGGCCCGACGTACGTAATGACCGGTAGCGATATAATCGGCACCTAAATCTTCGGCGGCAAATTCGAGGAAGGCTTTAAATTTGATCTCTTTGTTGCACAGAATATCCGGATTCGGCGTGCGACCGGCTTTATATTCGGCAAGGAACAGTTCGAAGACGTTGTCCCAGTACTCGGCAGCAAAGTTAACGGTGTGCAGTTCAATGCCGAGCTTGTCGCAGACAGCCTGGGCATCAGCCAGATCCGCTGCCGCTGTGCAATATTCCTCACCGTCGTCTTCTTCCCAGTTCTTCATAAACAGGCCTTCGACCTGATATCCCTGTTGTTGCAACAGCCAGGCAGAAACGGAGGAATCGACACCGCCGGACATGCCGACGATTACTTTTTTTGCGGTTTCAGACATTGGATCACTCACGACATTGAACTTCAAGGCGGCGTATTCTATCACGCAGCCTTTTAGATGACACCCTTTGTAAAAGGCCAGTTAAAATCGCCAATCATCTCCAGCGGATAACGTTGCCCGCTTTGATAACAACGAATACTTTCCGCCACCAGCGGCGAACGAAGATTTGACGCCTGTAAAATTTCTTCGGCGCTGACCCAACGGCAGCAGTCGATATCGCTGTCATGAGGCTGGGTCGGGCATATTTGCTCAAGCTCAATGGCAAAGAGGAAACGCAAAAACGGCGTTTTATCTGGCGCAATCCACTGATGCATACGAATAAAGTGTTGCGGCTGCGCGCTGATGCCGGTTTCTTCCCACAGTTCACGGGCGGCGGCTTCCACTAAGGTTTCATCGGCTTCCAGATGCCCGGCAGGTTGGTTCCATAACGCTTTACCATTAATCGTCTCTTCAACGACTAAAAATTTGCCTTCTGCGTGCACCACGCAAGCAACGGTAACGTGCGGTTTAAACATTTTGCATCCTTAATCTGTCACTTCTCGCCATTCGCCATTGGCAAGATTATCCAAAGAGTAATCTCCCATCGCATAGCGAATCAGTCGCAGCGTGGGGAAACCAACATGGGCGGTCATGCGGCGCACCTGGCGATTACGTCCTTCATATAAGGTGATCTTCAGCCAGCTGGTGGGAATACTTTTGCGTTCACGAATTGGTGGATTCCGCGGCCATAACCACGCGGGTTCGTTAACCAGCTCCGCGCCTGCGGGCAGGGTAGGGCCATCATTTAAGGTTACGCCATTGCGCAAGGCTTCAAGTGCGTCTTGTGTGGGAATACCTTCCACCTGCACATAATAGATTTTTCCGGTGCGTTTACCCGGCTGGGTTAAACGCGCCTGCAACGCGCCGTTATTGGTCAGCACCAGCAACCCTTCGCTATCGCGGTCAAGGCGACCTGCTGCATAAACGCCCTGAACCGGGATGAATTCTTTTAATGTTTTGCGTCCGGCTTCATCGGTGAACTGCGGAAGAACATCGTAGGGTTTATTGAACAGGATCACACGCGTGGGCTGGTTTTCAGGTTTACGCCTGGTAGAACGTTGCGAGCTGAATCGCTTAACTTGGTGATTTCTAAAAGAAGTTTTTTGCATGGTATTTTCAGAGATTATGAATTGCCGCATTATAGCCTAATAACGCGCATCTTTCATGACGGCAAACAATAGGGTAGTATTGACAAGCCAATTACAAATCATTAACAAAAAATTGCTCTAAAGCATCCGTATCGCAGGACGCAAACGCATATGCAACGTGGTGGCAGACGAGCAAACCAGTAGCGCTCGAAGGAGAGGTGAATGGAAAGTAAAGTAGTTGTTCCGGCACAAGGCAAGAAGATCACCCTGCAAAACGGCAAACTCAACGTTCCTGAAAATCCGATTATCCCTTACATTGAAGGTGATGGAATCGGTGTAGATGTAACCCCAGCCATGCTGAAAGTGGTCGACGCTGCAGTCGAGAAAGCCTATAAAGGCGAGCGTAAAATCTCCTGGATGGAAATTTACACCGGTGAAAAATCCACACAGGTTTATGGTCAGGACGTCTGGCTGCCTGCTGAAACTCTTGATCTGATTCGTGAATATCGCGTTGCCATTAAAGGTCCGCTGACCACTCCTGTTGGTGGCGGTATTCGCTCTCTGAACGTTGCCCTGCGCCAGGAACTGGATCTCTACATCTGCCTGCGTCCGGTACGTTACTATCAGGGCACTCCAAGCCCGGTTAAACACCCTGAACTGACCGATATGGTTATCTTCCGTGAAAACTCGGAAGACATTTATGCGGGTATCGAATGGAAAGCAGACTCTGCCGACGCCGAGAAAGTGATTAAATTCCTGCGTGAAGAGATGGGGGTGAAGAAAATTCGCTTCCCGGAACATTGTGGTATCGGTATTAAGCCGTGTTCGGAAGAAGGCACCAAACGTCTGGTTCGTGCAGCGATCGAATACGCAATTGCTAACGATCGTGACTCTGTGACTCTGGTGCACAAAGGCAACATCATGAAGTTCACCGAAGGCGCGTTTAAAGACTGGGGCTACCAGCTGGCGCGTGAAGAGTTTGGCGGTGAACTGATCGACGGCGGCCCGTGGCTGAAAGTTAAAAACCCGAACACCGGCAAAGAGATCGTCATTAAAGACGTGATTGCTGATGCATTCCTGCAACAGATCCTGCTGCGTCCGGCTGAATATGATGTTATCGCCTGTATGAACCTGAACGGTGACTACATTTCTGACGCTCTGGCAGCGCAGGTTGGCGGTATCGGTATCGCCCCTGGAGCAAACATCGGTGACGAATGCGCCCTGTTTGAAGCCACCCACGGTACTGCGCCGAAATACGCCGGTCAGGACAAAGTAAACCCTGGCTCTATTATTCTCTCCGCTGAGATGATGTTACGCCATATGGGCTGGACTGAAGCCGCAGACCTGATTGTTAAAGGTATGGAAGGCGCAATCAATGCGAAGACCGTAACCTATGACTTCGAGCGTCTGATGGAAGGCGCTAAACTGCTGAAATGTTCAGAATTTGGTGATGCGATCATCAAGAACATGTAATCACTACATGTGTTTAATATTGCAACGGGCGTATAACACGCCCGTTGTTTTATTTATGTAGGTATTATTAATAGCATATCGAGCATATTTATATAAAACCCTTTACTTGAGCCCATATGGGCATATTTTTATAATGCAACTATTATGCAAACATTTATTTGTTATTTTGCTTTCTCCTGGAGGACACTCTTGACTGCTTTTGAGTAGACTCCATAAATCCTTGTTGAATGGTGCGATGTTATAAATAGTAATAGGATATTCTTTATCTTTAAGGATAATTCCAGATTTAACCGGTGTAAATATACTGCCAGGAGGGAGAAATATAGTAGATTGATACCAGATGATCATTTTCATATTACCCCATATGGCTGAAAAAGATATGCCGCATGAAGGTTGAATTATCGTGTCAATTACTATCCACTTCATTTGTTATGTCTTATCCCACGGTATTTAAT
>NZ_SJWV01000015.1:0-47706 GCF_004352695.1 Escherichia sp. KCJ4928 | reverse complement strand
GTATATTACTACTCATATATAGCGCCTATAAAATTTAATAAATAATGACGCCCCAGTTAAACTTAAAGTGCCTGGTTCCACTATCAAAAATCGCTCACCCTTTTTCACCTGTTTGAAATATGTTCAGCACCCCACCTTGAGGCGACCTCCTCTCCGCGATGATTTCAATAACATATTCTGTGTTGGCATATGAAATTTTGAGGATTACCCTACACTTATAGGAGTTACCTTACAGGGGTTCCTTCAATTTGTGTTGATTTACGCGAGATAACGCTATGGAATTAAAGGATTATTACGCCATCATGGGCGTGAAACCGACGGACGATCTCAAGACAATCAAGACCGCCTATCGTCGACTGGCCCGCAAATACCATCCTGATGTCAGCAAAGAACCGGATGCCGAAGCCCGCTTCAAAGAGGTCGCTGAAGCCTGGGAAGTGTTAAGTGATGAACAACGTCGCGCTGAGTATGATCAGATGTGGCAACATCGCAACGATCCGCAATTTAACCGTCAGTTCCATCATAGCGACGGTCAGAGTTTTAACGCCGAAGATTTTGACGATATCTTCTCGTCAATTTTCGGTCAGCATGCCCGCCAGAGCCGTCAACGCCCCGCCACACGCGGCCACGATATTGAAATCGAAGTGGCGGTATTCCTCGAAGAAACGCTTACTGAGCATAAGCGTACCATCAGCTATAACCTGCCGGTTTATAACGCCTTTGGCATGATCGAACAGGAAATTCCGAAAACGCTGAATGTCAAGATCCCGGCGGGCGTCGGCAATGGTCAACGCATCCGTCTGAAAGGCCAGGGGACGCCGGGCGAAAACGGCGGTCCAAATGGCGATTTGTGGCTGGTGATTCATATTGCGCCACATCCGCTGTTCGATATTGTCGGCCATGATCTGGAAATTGTAGTGCCGGTTAGCCCGTGGGAAGCGGCGCTGGGTGCTAAAGTCACCGTTCCAACACTGAAAGAAAGCATTTTGCTGACTATCCCGCCAGGCAGCCAGGCCGGGCAACGATTGCGCGTTAAAGGCAAAGGTCTGGTGAGCAAAAAACAGACCGGCGATCTGTATGCGGTACTGAAAATCGTGATGCCGCCGAAACCGGATGAAAACACTGCCGCGCTGTGGCAGCAACTGGCAGACGCCCAGTCGTCTTTTGATCCACGTAAAGATTGGGGGAAAGCATAATGGCTAATGTTACGGTGACTTTTACTATTACCGAATTTTGCCTGCATACCGGCATCTCTGAAGAGGAGTTGAATGAAATTGTCGGTTTGGGGGTGGTTGAACCGCGTGAGATCCAGGAAACAACCTGGGTATTTGACGACCATGCCGCCATCGTGGTGCAACGCGCAGTACGCCTGCGTCATGAACTGGCTCTGGACTGGCCGGGGATCGCGGTGGCGCTGACGTTAATGGATGATATTGCGCACCTGAAGCAGGAAAACCGCCTGCTGCGCCAGCGACTTTCCCGGTTTGTAGCTCATCCGTGATGTGTGTTTGCCGGATGTGATGACGCATCCGGCAACTGCCCCATAATGCCTGATGCGACGCTAAACGCGTCTTTTCAGGCGCACAAACGACGTTATCTGTTTTGGTGGTCGCTCTCCACTAACACCAGCAATAACTGGCTTAGTGCCGCGTAAAAACCAAAGCTGTCATACTGACGACAACGCACAACAAACTCTGGTAACCATTGCCACAGCGCCGTCAGTGTTTTTTGCCGCAAACTGTCGATTCTTCGCGCAGGAACGGTCCCCTCTCCCAGCGAAAAATGCAGATGGCTGAGCAATTCGAGATAGATCGCCAGATGATCTGCCGGTTCGTTGAAATTGCCGCTGGTTTCCATCCCTGCCTCAACTAACAAGCGTTTAATCTCTTGCTCGTCCTGTTTGTAGGCCGATGCATACGGCAGCGCCGCTTGTTTGTCGGTCATCAGAAACAGGCCGCAAAAGTCAGCGGCCAGTTCCAGACGGGCATCGTCACGTACTGTCAGCGTGGCAATACAGTTTTCCAGCTCATTCACCGCCGCAGCCAGCGGCGGTTCGCTTTTCAGCAACGAAAACCATTCAGCCATCTGCGCACTGGCGATTTGCGTCAGTTGTTCATCGTCCAGTTCACGGGAGAACAACTGCGCCAGCCAGGCGTAAACACAGGCAATCTGTTGTGCTGTCAGCGTGGTCATGATTTCACCTGCGACGCGGGAACATATTCGCACTGCGCCACCATCTCCACAGGGCCGTTAAACGCCGTCACCTGCTCCACGGCTCCATTGTACTTCTCAATTTCCACCAGCGTAGTGTGCGCACTGGTCGCCTGCGCCAGCTGCGAAGTACCGATGTCGATGGTCAGCACGTTGGGGTTACCGTATTTGCACAGCGCACCAGGCTCGCCGCCTTTATCTGGATCGTACCATGCCCCTTCGTGAATTCGTGCCACGCCGGGTGCATAGCGGTCAGAAACTACTGCCCCTGCCAACACCTGACCGCGAGCGTTAAAGACGCGTACCACATCACCGTTACGAATACCGCGCGCGCTGGCATCCTGCGGGTTAATGAACACTGGCTCTTTACCCGCTACCGTATATTGCTGACGCAGAGTTTCCGACTCACATAACTGCGAGTGAAGTCGGAAATCCGGATGCACAGATTGCAGATGCAACGGATACTTCTGCGAGCCGGGCCCACCGTGGGAGCGTTCGATTTTCTCAAACCACATCGGATGCCCCTGACAATCGTCGTAGTTCATATCGGCGATGGTTTTCGAGTAGATCTCAATCAGGCCACTCGGCGTGCCCAGCGGTTCGAGATCCGGATCTTCGCGGAATGCCTGGTGGCGAACAAACATCTGCGGATGGTCAAACTCGACGTACTCTTTGTTATTCCAGAAGTCATCAAACGCTGGCAGATGAACGCCGCGTCCTTTGCCTTGTTGTACACCTTCCTGCCAGATGCGTTTCAGCCAGCCCATTTCGTCCAGCCCTTCGGTAAAGGCTTCTTCGCGATTAAAGCGACGGCACAGCTCGCGGAAAATATCAAAGTCGTTGCGCGCCTCGAACTGCGGCGGCACCACCTGTTTCATGGCGATAATGCCACGGTTGGAGTGGTTGCCGTACTGGTCGAGATCGTTACGCTCAAACTGCGTGGTCGCAGGCAGCACGATATCGGCAAAGCGGCAGGTTGAGGTCCACTGGTTATCTATGGCGATAACCGTTTCCAGCTTGCGCCAGCCTTCAATAATGCGGTTGATCTGCTGATGGCGATGGAATGGGTTAGTTCCGGCAAAAATACACATTTTCAGCGGCGGCAGTTTTACCGATTTACCGTTCCAGTTGATCACTTTCCCCGGTTCGAGGATCGCATCGATAAAACGGGCAATCGGAATGGTGCTGCTGTAGCCTTTGTAATCACTGTTGTCGTGAACAGGCGGAATCGACGTAGAGCCGGAGAAACCACTCAGAATAACGCCTTTACGCCCCGGCGTGCCTGCGCCGTTATAGTGCCAGCCAAAACCAAAGCCACCACCTGGCAGGCCAATTTGCCCCAGCATCGCCGCCAGAACCACAATCATCCACGCCCACTGTTCACCGTGCTGCATACGCTGCACGCACCAGCCAGCAATAATTTGCGTTCTGTTCGCCGCCATCTGCCGCGCCAGCCCACGAATGCTTTCGGCATCAATGCCGGTCAGTTTTTCAGCCCATGCGGCATCTTTCGGCTGACCGTCTTTCTCACCCAGCAGGTACGGCAGGAACTGCTCAAAACCCACACAGTAGTTAGCGAGGAAGTTTTTGTCGTACAGGTTTTCACTGTACAGCGTATACGCCAGCGCCAGTTGCAGCGGCACATCAGTTTGCGGGTTAACCGCAATGTGCTTCACATGCTCGCGCCCCAGATACTCATGGGTGGATGTGACAACCGGATCGATGCTGATGACCTCAATTTCACCGGCGGCGACTTTCGCTTTTAGCTGCGCGTAATATTCATAAACATCGTGATCCGGGCACCACCAGTTCGCTTGCTGGTTTTTCAGCAAATCAGAGCCCCACAGCACAATGGTTTTGCTGTTCTGCAATACCAGCGGCCAGGAGGTTTGCTGTTCATACACTTCCATTGAGCCAACCACGCGCGGCAGGATCACCTGCGCAGCACCGGTAGAGTAATCTCCGCCCGTACCAACGCTATTACCATGCAAGGCAATAGCTTTCGCCAGCATCCCCGAAGCGTTATGGAACATCCCCGTCGATTGCCAACCACTGGCGGTCAGCAAGGCACTCGGCCCGTGAGTTTTCTGCACGCGTTCCAGTTCTTCATAGAACATGTCGAGGGCTTCATCCCAGCTCACGCGCACAAAACGGTTATCACCGCGCTGGGAGGTATCGCTGAGATGGCGCTTACGCAGCCAGTCCACGCGTACCATCGGATAACGAATACGCGCCGCGTTGTGTACGTGATCCGGCAATCCGGCAATCATTTTCGACGGATATTTATCCAGTTCGAACGGTTTTGCCGCCACAAAGCGACCATCCTTCACCGTCGCGCGGATAGCCCCCCAGTGCGACCCGGTAAGAATGCCCTCTTTCGAGATGACAGCGTCAGTCGCCGCTTGCGCCGCAGTCGCACGGCGCGGCGTTAACAATGACGGCCCCAGCATCCCGGCGACGGTTAAGCCGCCGAGTTGTGCCAGAAAACGCCGACGTGATGCCTGAAAGAGATCGTTATTGTTCATTATTTTTCTTCCTTCTTATCGCCGTGAGCCTTACCTGCGGTGTCAGACGCATTCATTTGCAGATATTTCAACAAGGTGCGTTCTTCACGTTTATCGAGACTGGTAAAGCCAATCATGCCGTTGAGCGTGCCGATCCAACCGTTAGCGTCAAAGTGGGCGATTTCCGGTGCGCCGTGGCACTGGTTACAGGTGCCGTTGTACAACGAATCCGCATAAGCCCAGATCGGTTTGATATCGTTCACCATGTCGCCTTTCTTCATCCACGCAGTGGCCTGCAACTTGCTCCACTCGGTATTGGTGTCGGCAACGGTGGTTTTCTCCAGCGTTTTTACCTGCTGCTGCACATCACCACGAATCGAGGCAACAAAGATGCGTTTACCTGGGAATTGGGTGAGTACACGCTGACGTCCGGCGCTTTCCGTCCAGCCGGTAATTTCAATTTGCAGCCAGTCGCCGTCACGTTTAAGGACTTTCACTTCCGAAGCAGGCAGCAGAGAACCAGAGGCTTCTTTATCGCCTTTCGCCGCATAAATTGGCTTAATATCAATAGAGTACAGCGTGTCACCACTGTCATTAGCACTGGCGCGCAGCTCATCGAACTGCTTACGGAAGCCGCTACTCATATCCGGTAACTGGTGGGCAATACCTTTATGACAGTCGATGCAGGATTGATTATCTTTCGCTGCCACCTTCATCTGACGTGCCGCTTCAGGATGCTGCTTCGCATGATCCATCGCATCGTAGTTATGGCAGGAGCGGCAGGTTGCCGAGTTGTTTTCTTTCATTCGCGCCCATTCACGCTCGGCAAGTTCCGCGCGTTTGGCTTCGAATTTTTCAGGTGTATCAATGGAGTGAGCAATAAAGGTCTGGTAGATATCATTGCTCGCTTCCAGTTTGCGCTTCACCATGCCTGGAATATCCGGCGGGATATGACAGTCATGGCATTCAGCTCGCACGCCGGAGGCGTTCTGGAAATGCACCGACTGTTTATATTCTTCATACACCGGTTGCATACTGTGGCAACTGACACAAAATTCGGTTGTGCTGGTGACTTTGATCCCAACGTGTGGCAATACAATCAGCGCAATGCCAATCACAATCCCAATTGCGACCAGCGCCAGTACCGACCAACGAGCACTGGGTCGGCGTAGCGCGTTCCAGAGTTTCCGCATAATAGCCCCTGTAAAATTATGGTTTAGTGAAGCGATCTTAATGAGCAAATATGAACAGCGGCACTGGTCAGGATGAACGGCTTACGGCAGAATATGAACAGATATGAACAGAATGAGTAAAACCCTCTGATGCCACATCACATTGTTATTGTTGAAGATGAGCCGGTTACCCAGGCGCGATTACAATCTTACTTCACTCAGGAGGGGTATACCGTTTCCGTTACAGCGAGCGGTGCCGGGCTGCGGGAAATTATGCAGAATCAGCCGGTAGATTTAATTCTGCTGGATATCAACTTACCCGATGAAAATGGCCTGATGTTAACCCGCGCCCTGCGAGAACGCTCAACGGTGGGGATTATTCTGGTTACCGGACGCAGCGATCGGATTGACCGTATTGTTGGGCTGGAAATGGGCGCAGACGATTACGTCACCAAACCGCTGGAACTGCGCGAACTGGTAGTACGGGTGAAAAATCTGCTCTGGCGAATCGACCTCGCGCGACAAGCTCAACCGCACACTCAGGACAACTGCTATCGCTTTGCCGGTTATTGCCTGAATGTGTCGCGCCATACGCTGGAGCGGGATGGCGAGCCGATTAAACTGACCCGCGCAGAGTATGAAATGTTGGTGGCATTTGTGACGAATCCGGGCGAAATTCTCAGCCGTGAACGTCTGCTACGTATGCTTTCTGCGCGTCGGGTGGAAAACCCTGACCTGCGCACCGTCGATGTGTTAATTCGTCGTTTACGTCATAAACTCAGCGCGGATTTACTGGTGACGCAACATGGTGAAGGTTATTTCTTAGCCGCTGATGTGTGCTGATAAAAATAGACCGGACGAAATCCCCCAGGTGACAGCGAGCGGCGAATATGTTCACGGTCGGCATTTTTCGGCGTCAGAACTAAAATCGGTGGGCTGACATTATCAGACACCGATTGCCCCTGTAATTGCCTGATGGCCTGCTCAACCGCCAGTTCCCCCTGCCAGACCATTTGATCGCTGGCAGCCATAATCACTCTTCCCCGCTTCAGCCCGCGATACACCTGATGTGAAAGATAAAACGACACCACGGTAAGCGGCGTTTTCAGGTTACGCCCTTCACCCATTGCCGCCTCTGCCGCAATGGCCGTTCCGGCAACGACGTCGATTTCTGGGTGGCGTTCCAGCATCTCCTGCAACAGGTTACGCTGGATTTCAATATCGTTATCACCAAGCGCAATATCAACAATACGCACCGGGCTTCCGGCAATGGCTGCGCGAAAACCCTCGACCATCTCTTTACTGCCCCCGGCATTATCGGGTCCGGGCATCAACAGCACGTTCAGTGGTTTACCGTGCGCCCATTGCACCAAATATCGCCCAGGTTGATAGCCCATCTGAAACCAGGGTACACCAACGCGGCTTTTCACCAGGGGATCATCAAGAGCATTTACCAGTTCGATCACCGGCAGATTTGCTACCTGCTTTTGCAGGTCGGGAAATGACGTAGTGCTACTACCGAGCAAAATGGCCTCTGCGCCCCACTGTTTACACTGGTCGATTTGTGCTTGCTGGGTAGCCAACTGGCTGTAGCCGCCTGCCTCCAGCACTTTTAAATCCACACCATAGCGGCGAGCTGCCTCCTGCATACCATAGTTCAACGATAACCAGTATGAATCTTTCAGGCTGGGATAAAGCGCGCACAGTTTCCATGCGCGTTTGGCTTTAAGCGGCGTAGAGGCTTGCACCGTGTAATGCTGCGCATCATGCCAGCGCAACAGGTTATCAGCCGAAAATGCCGATAACATGAAAAGGGAAAGAAGTAAAAATAGCAGTACGCGCATGATAGCCTCATCAATAATAAGGCTTTATGCTAGATGCATTCCGCTTTGCGACTCAACCTTTTTCACCTTAAGTGCACCGACCGTGAATTTAACCCTGACCCGAAGACTCTGGATGGGCTTTGCCCTGATGGCGCTGTTAACCCTGACCAGTACCCTGGTGGGATGGTACAACCTGCGCTTTATCAGCCAGGTGGAAAAAGACAACACTCAGGCATTGATTCCTACCATGAATATGGCGCGCCAGTTGAGCGAAGCCAGCGCCTGGGAACTTTTCGCCGCGCAGAACCTGACCAGTGCCGATAACGAAAAGATGTGGCAGGCGCAGGGGCGAATGCTCACCGCACAAAGCCTGAAGATTAATGCGTTGCTGCAAGCGTTACGGGAACAAGGTTTTGATACCACCGCTATTGAACAACAGGAGCAGGAGATCTCCCGTTCATTACGTCAGCAAGGGGAACTGGTGGGGCGGCGTCTGCAACTACGCCAGCAACAACGGCAACTCAGTCAGCAGATAGTCGCTGCCGCCGATGAGATCGCACGCCTGGCGCAAGGTCAGGCGAATAATGCGACAACTTCCGCTGGAGCGACCCAGGCCGGGATTTACGATTTGATCGAACAAGATCAGCGTCAGGCTGCTGAAAGTGCACTCGATCGGCTGATTGATATCGATCTTGAGTATGTTAACCAGATGAATGAACTGCGCCTTAGCGCTCTGCGGGTGCAGCAAATGGTGATGAATCTGGGGCTGGAGCAGATCCAGAAAAATGCACCAACGCTGGAAAAGCAGCTCAATAATGCGGTGAAAATTCTGCAACGTCGGCAAATACGCATTGAAGATCCGGGAGTTCGTGCGCAGGTCGCAACAACGTTAACTACCGTTAGCCAATATAGCGATCTACTGGCGCTGTATCAGCAGGACAGTGAAATCAGCACTCACCTGCAAACTCTCGCCCAAAATAACATCGCCCAGTTCGCGCAGTTTAGTAGCGAAGTCAGTCAGCTGGTCGATACCATTGAGCTGCGTAATCAGCACGGACTGGCGCATCTGGAAAAAGCGAGTGCACGCGGGCAATACAGCCTGTTATTGCTGGGAATAGTTTCTCTTTGCGCACTGATTCTGATCCTCTGGCGCGTGGTTTATCGCTCAGTCACGCGTCCACTTGCCGAACAAACGCAGGCGCTGCAACGGCTGCTGGACGGTGATATTGACTCCCCTTTCCCGGAAACCGCTGGCGTACGGGAGCTGGATACCATCGGGCGGCTGATGGATGCGTTTCGCAGCAATGTTCATGCACTGAATCGCCACCGCGAACAGCTGGCGGCGCAGGTCAAAGCGCGTACAGCTGAATTGCAGGAACTGGTGATAGAACACCGACAGGCACGGGCGGAAGCAGAAAAAGCCAGCCAGGCAAAATCGGCGTTTCTGGCGGCGATGAGCCATGAGATCCGCACACCGCTGTACGGTATTCTCGGCACTGCTCAACTGCTGGCAGATAACCCCGCACTTAACGCCCAGCGTGATGATTTGCGGGCAATTACTGACTCTGGTGAATCGTTGCTGACCATCCTCAACGATATTCTCGATTATTCCGCTATCGAAGCAGGTGGCAAGAATGTTTCGGTCAGCGATGAGCCCTTTGAACCGCGCCCGCTGCTGGAAAGTACCCTGCAATTAATGAGCGGACGGGTGAAAGGTCGCCCGATTCGCCTGGCAACGGCAATTGCCGATGATATGCCGTGCGCGTTAATGGGCGATCCACGACGTATTCGTCAGGTTATAACCAACCTGTTGAGCAACGCCCTGCGTTTTACTGACGAAGGGTACATTATCCTGCGTAGTCGCACTGATGGCGAGCAATGGCTGGTCGAAGTGGAAGACAGCGGCTGCGGTATTGATCCCGCGAAACTGGCAGAAATCTTCCAGCCATTTGTGCAGGTAAGCGGCAAACGCGGCGGCACCGGGCTGGGGCTGACTATCAGTAGCCGTCTGGCCCAGGCGATGGGCGGCGAACTGAGCGCCACCAGCACGCCGGAGGTTGGAAGCTGTTTTTGTTTACGCTTGCCGTTACGTGTTGCCACGGCACCCGTGCCAAAAACAGTCAATCAGGCGGTGCGTCTTGACGGTTTACGTTTGCTGTTAATTGAAGATAACCCGCTAACCCAGCGAATTACCGTTGAGATGCTGAACACCAGTGGTGCGCAGGTTGTTGCTGTTGGCAATGCCGCGCAGGCTTTAGAGACACTGCAAAATAGCGAACCGTTTGCTGCCGCACTGGTGGATTTTGATCTGCCGGATGTCGACGGCATTACGCTTGCCCGACAACTGGCACAGCAATATCCGTCGCTGGTTTTGATTGGCTTTAGCGCCCATGTCATTGACGAAACGCTGCGCCAGCGTACCAGTTCATTATTCCGCGGGATTATCCCTAAACCGGTGCCGCGTGAAGTGCTCGGTCAGTTACTGGCGCACTATCTCCAACTGCAAGTCAATAACGATCAATCGCTGGATGTATCGCAACTCAATGAAGATGCTCAGTTAATGGGGACGGAGAAGATCCACGAATGGCTGGTATTATTTACACAACATGCCCTGCCGCTTCTCGATGAAATCGACATTGCCCGCGCCAGTCAGGATAGCGAGAAAATAAAGCGTGCCGCGCATCAGCTAAAAAGCAGTTGCTCGAGTCTGGGAATGCGTATCGCCAGCCAGCTATGCGCACAACTGGAGCAGCAGCCATTATCTGCCCCCCTTCCACACGAAGAAATTACACGCAGTGTTGCCGCTCTGGAAGCATGGTTGCATAAGAAAGACCTGAACGCGATTTGAATCAATATCAGCCAGTTAAGAACAACTAGAATAGTGGCATTTGGTATACAACTTAACGGACTGGCAAAATCATGGCAGAGAATAAAAGAACCCGCTGGCAGCGGCGGCCAGGCACGACGGGCGGCAAATTACCGTGGAATGACTGGCGTAATGCCACGACCTGGCGTAAAGCGACGCAATTATTACTGTTGGCAATGAATATTTATATTGCCATCACGTTCTGGTATTGGGTGCGCTATTACGAAACGGCAAGTAGCACGACATTTGTCGCCAGACCGGGAGGTATCGAAGGCTGGCTACCGATTGCCGGGCTGATGAATCTGAAATATAGCCTTGTAACAGGTCAGTTACCGTCCGTCCACGCCGCCGCGATGCTGTTATTGGTCGCTTTTATCGTCATCAGTCTATTACTCAAAAAGGCCTTTTGCTCATGGTTATGCCCGGTTGGTACGCTTTCTGAATTAATCGGCGATCTCGGTAACAAACTGTTTGGTCGGCAATGTGTCCTTCCCCGCTGGCTGGATATTCCTCTGCGCGGCGTGAAGTATTTGCTGTTGAGTTTTTTTCTCTATATCGCGTTATTGATGCCCGCTCAGGCGATTCACTATTTTATGTTGTCGCCCTACAGCGTGGTGATGGACGTTAAAATGCTCGATTTCTTTCGTCATATGGGGACCGCGACATTAATCAGCGTGACCGTTTTGCTGATTGCCAGCCTGTTTATTCGCCATGCCTGGTGTCGTTATCTTTGCCCATATGGCGCGCTGATGGGCGTGGTTTCGCTATTGTCGCCGTTTAAGATTCGTCGCAATGCCGAAAGTTGTATCGACTGTGGCAAATGCGCAAAAAATTGCCCATCACGGATCCCGGTCGATAAATTAATTCAGGTACGAACAGTGGAATGTACCGGCTGTATGACTTGCGTAGAGTCATGTCCGGTAGCCTCAACATTGACCTTTTCACTGCAAAAACCTGCGGCAAATAAAAAAGCCTTTGCGTTGTCTGGCTGGTTAATGACGCTACTGGTTCTGGGGATTATGTTTGCGGTGATTGGTTACGCAATGTATGCGGGAGTATGGCAAAGCCCGGTACCGGATGAATTGTACCGACGCTTAATTCCACAAGCGCCAATGATTGGTCACTAAATTAGCAACAAGCGGAACATCACCTCGCACGGGTGATGTTCACAAAATCACATTATTTTGATTTTGACATCATAACTTTCAAGCCCGGTCATTTTTTCTCGTGCGGTGAAGCGAATTTCAGAGACTTCTTTCCCTGTATTCTTGTTCAGCTCGGCGATTTTTTGCGCGATAAAGTCGGCGATTTCCGTTTCGGCTTGTTTTTTTAACTCTTCAATATTCACTGTTAACCTCTTCTGGTCTTGAAAGACAGCAACACGCCAGTAAGGTGTTGGTTCCCGGTACCCTGGTCAGGTAAGAAATGTTATAAGCCATCTCCCCGAAAGATTCAATAATCAACAGGTTATCGCTTACTATACATACAGCGTTGAAGAAAAATAAGGCAGATATAAAAAAGGCTCCACGAGGGAGCCTGATATTATTTTGTGAAATCCAGCGGCGCATGGTCCGTGCGTATTTGCAGCGCGACGTTATCAAAGGTGATCATCGTCGATTTACAAAAAATACACTTAGCGCCCAAAGGGTTTCGCTCCGTCACATCGAATGCCGATGTACGGTACTGTGAACCATGACAACATGGACAGCGGAAATGGAGATGTTGAGTAATAACGGCAACCTTAGAGCGTAACAACGTTCGCTGCCGCGGGGCCACGTTGCCCCTGCTCAATAGAAAATTCAACTTTCTGATTTTCGTTCAGCGTGCGGAATTCATTGCTCTGGATGGCAGTGAAATGGACGAAAACGTCTTTGCTGCCATCATCAGGAGTGATAAAGCCAAAACCTTTATCTGCGTTAAACCATTTTACTAAACCAGTCATTTTATTAGACATATTTTACTTCCTTCATTTTGGGCCTTTCGGCAAACAGGGCTTTAATACAGAAACTACTTAGTGTTCAGGAGAGAGACTCAAAAGAAGGGGATAATGCCTGATAATGAGAACTGCTTTAGTAAACTACTTTGTATGCTGTCTGTCTTTCAAACCGACGCAGCTATTAACGCATGATAATTGAGATTAAGCAAATTTTATTTTAGCCGTCCGGCGGTCTTAAATATCGCTGGCTTTATTTTATTAACCCCGTATAGTGCAGCGCAGTATTTTCAGTAAGGAATTTGTTTGTCCCGTAAAATGACAGGAATTGTCAAAACCTTTGATCGCAAAAGCGGCAAAGGATTCATTATCCCCTCCGACGGTCGTAAAGAAGTTCAGGTCCATATTTCCGCATTCACTCCCCGCGACGCAGAAGTGCTTATACCAGGATTACGTGTGGAATTTTGCCGCGTAAATGGCCTGCGAGGACCAACAGCGGCAAATGTTTATCTCTCTTAATATGACGCTGCTTGTTTAAAGCTGACTGGTTTTATTGGAATAGTGCAATAGTCAACATCATACATTATAACATCAGTTACTTTTCCACAAAGAAACTAATCCATTTAAGCGAATATCTCTGCACCTAATAGTTATAAATGCCATTTAACAGCCAGTTATAGTACCACTTGAAACTATATTACCAACAATAATTAATAGCTTTCGTAACAATTTCCTTATCTTTAATTTGTATTTTGCTAAGATTTATCTTATGCTCACAAGTCGTATTTCCAGAGGGGGATAGTTAACAATCTTATATTTCCCTCTGCGCGCCTTTCCTACCCGCAGTATATAGTGCAAGCGGTATGAGGAAAGGGAGATTTCACAAGGATGTTATACTCAAAGTAGACAATCCTGATCTCAAGCGTACGTATTGTCCATGCGATGAATAAAGGAAAAGTTATGAAACACAAGCTTTCTGCAATCCTTATGGCCTTCATGTTGACGACGCCAGCTGCGTTTGCTGCCCCTGAAGCAACAAACGGGACCGAGGCAACGACGGGTACTACTGGCACCACAACGACCACTACCGGCGCAACCACGACTGCTACTACCACTGGTGGCGTGGCTGCTGGCGCTGTCGGCACGGCGACAGTTGTCGGTGTGGCAACGGCTGTTGGTGTGGCGACGTTGGCAGTTGTTGCAGCAAATGACAGTGGCGATGGCGGTTCTCATAACACCTCAACCACCACGTCCACTACACGCTAATACTGCTTTAACGCGTCGAAATTAAAGTTAAATGATACCCGGTTGCGATATTCGTACCGGGCTTTAGAGATTTGCATTTTTTTAATTAACCTTTCAAGGATTAAAGGTGCGCCCTCTTATTTTATCGATTTTCGCACTATTTCTTGCGGGATGTACGCACAGCCAGCAAAGTATGGTCGATACATTTCGCGCCAGCCTTTTCGATAATCAGGATATCACCGTAGCGGATCAGCAGATCCAGGCGTTGCCTTATTCCACGATGTATTTACGCCTTAATGAAGGGCAACGAATCTTTGTGGTACTGGGATATATAGAACAAGAACAAAGCAAATGGTTATCCCAGGATAACGCCATGCTGGTTACCCACAATGGACGTCTTTTAAAAACCGTCAAACTTAATAATAATCTGCTGGAAGTGACAAATTCCGGGCAGGACCCTCTGCGTAACGCGCTGGCAATAAAAGATGGCAGCCGCTGGACGCGCGATATTCTCTGGAGTGAAGACAACCATTTTCGCTCTGCGACCCTGAGTTCTACTTTTTCCTTTGCTGGATTAGAGACGCTGAATATTGCGGGTCGCAATGTGCTGTGTAATGTCTGGCAGGAAGAGGTGACTTCCACGCGGCCAGAAAAACAGTGGCAAAACACATTCTGGGTCGATTCGGCTACTGGCCAGGTTCGTCAAAGTCGGCAAATGTTAGGCGCAGGGGTTATTCCCGTAGAAATGACGTTTCTTAAACCCGCACCATGAATAAATTACAGTCGTATTTCATTGCCAGCGTACTTTACGTAATGACACCCCATGCCTTTGCGCAAGGAACGGTGACTATTTATCTGCCTGGCGAACAACAGACACTTTCCGTTGGCCCCATGGAAAATGTTGTCCAGTTGGTGACACAACCGCAACTGCGCGATCGCCTCTGGTGGCCTGGTGCCTTGCTGACCGACTCTGCGGCGAAAGCTAAAGCGCTTAAAGACTACCAACATGTCATGGCACAGCTTGCTTCCTGGGAAGCAGAAGCTGACGACGATGTGGCGGCAACGATTAAATCCGTGCGCCAGCAGTTACTCAATCTCAATATCACTGGTCGCTTACCGGTCAAACTGGACCCTGATTTTGTACGAGTGGATGAGAACAGCAATCCCCCGTTGGTCGGGGACTATACGCTCTATACCGTACAGCGTCCGGTGACTATTACTCTGCTGGGTGCGGTTTCTGGGGCTGGGCAATTGCCTTGGCAGGCAGGCCGTAGCGTTACCGATTATCTGCAAGATCACCCCCGCCTTGCAGGCGCGGACAAGAATAACGTTATGGTGATTACGCCTGAGGGTGAGACTGTCGTCGCCCCTGTTGCCCTGTGGAATAAAAGACATGTGGAACCACCGCCTGGCAGCCAGCTTTGGTTGGGCTTTTCTGCGCATGTACTGCCCGAAAAATATGCTGATTTAAATGACCAGATTGTGTCTGTTTTAACGCAACGTGTTCCTGACTGATGAAGAAGAATTCTTATCTTTTAAGCTGCCTGGCCATTGCCGTCTCCAGTGCCTGTCATGCTGAAGTATTAACCTACCCGGATCCGCTGGGTTCGTCGCAATCAGACTTTGGCGGCACAGGATTGTTGCAGATGCCAAATGCGCGCATCGCACCGGAAGGTGAATTCAGCGTCAACTACCGGGATAACGATCAATACCGGTTCTACTCCACCTCCGTGGCGCTGTTCCCATGGCTGGAAGGCACCATTCGTTATACGGATGTGCGCACACGCAAATATAGCCAGTGGGAAGATTTCAGCGGCGATCAGTCATACAAAGACAAATCATTCGATTTTAAACTTCGCCTGTGGGAAGAAGGTTACTGGCTACCGCAAGTGGCGTTTGGCAAACGTGATATTGCTGGTACGGGTCTGTTTGACGGTGAGTATCTGGTGGCCAGCAAGCAAGCGGGGCCATTTGATTTCACCCTCGGGATGGCATGGGGCTACGCCGGTAATGCGGGCAATATTACCAACCCGTTTTGCCGGGTGAGCGATAAATATTGTCATCGCGCAGAGTCTCACGATGCGGGCGATATCAGCTTTAGCGATATCTTTCGTGGCCCGGCTTCCATCTTTGGCGGCATTGAGTATCAAACGCCGTGGAATCCCCTGCGTCTGAAACTCGAATACGATGGCAACAATTACCAGAATGATTTCGCTGGCAAACTGCCTCAGGCAAGCCATTTCAACGTCGGCGCAGTTTATCGCGCTGCCAGCTGGGCAGATCTCAACCTGAGTTATGAACGCGGTAACACGTTGATGTTTGGCTTCACGTTACGGACCAATTTCAACGATCTGCGCCCTGCCCTGCGCGATACGCCAAAACCGGCATATCAACCTGCGCCTGAATCTGAAGGATTGCAGTACACCACAGTAGCGAACCAACTTACCGCGCTGAAGTACAACGCAGGTTTTGAAGCACCGGAAATTCAGCTGCGCGATAAGACGCTGTATATGTCTGGTCAACAATACAAATACCGTGATTCTCGCGAAGCGGTCGATCGTGCCAACCGGATTCTGGTGAATAACCTGCCGCAAGGCGTTGAGAAGATTAGCGTGACGCAAAAGCGCGAGCATATGGCGATGGTGACTACCGAAACCGACGTAGCCAGCCTGCGCAAACAGCTGGCTGGTACAGCGCCTGGTCAATCAGAGCAACTTCAACAACAACGTGTTGAAGCAGAAGATCTTTCTGCCTTTGGTCGGGGCTACCGTATTCGTGAAGATCGCTTTAGCTACTCTTTCAACCCAACACTTTCACAGTCGCTGGGCGGCCCGGAAGATTTCTATATGTTCCAGCTGGGGCTGATGTCCAGTGCCCGCTACTGGTTTACCGACCACCTGCTGCTTGATGGCGGTATTTTCACCAATATTTACAACAACTACGACAAGTTTAAGTCTTCGCTGTTGCCCGCGGACTCTACCCTGCCCCGCGTGCGCACGCATATCCGTGACTACGTTCGCAATGACGTTTATCTCAACAACTTGCAGGCGAACTATTTTGCTGACTTAGGCAATGGTTTCTATGGCCAGGTGTATGGCGGTTATCTGGAAACGATGTATGCCGGTGTCGGTTCCGAGCTGCTTTATCGCCCGCTAGATGCCAGCTGGGCGCTGGGTGTGGACGTTAACTACGTGAAGCAGCGTGACTGGGACAACATGATGCGTTTCACCGATTATTCCACGCCAACAGGTTTCGTGACGGCTTACTGGAACCCGCCGACGCTCAATGGCGTACTGATGAAACTTAGCGTTGGGCAATATCTGGCAAAAGATAAAGGCGCAACGATCGACGTCGCCAAACGCTTTGACAGCGGCGTGGCGGTAGGGGTATGGGCGGCAATCAGTAACGTATCTAAAGATGACTACGGCGAAGGCGGCTTTAGTAAAGGTTTTTATATCTCGATTCCATTCGACTTGATGACCATTGGACCTAACCGCAACCGCGCGGTGGTTTCGTGGACACCATTGACGCGTGATGGTGGACAAATGCTGTCACGCAAATACCAGCTCTATCCAATGACGGCAGAGCGAGAAGTACCGGTTGGACAATAACCTGACGTAATTCATAACATTACATTGACTGATAAATATAAACCAATGAAAAAGAACATTTTTAAGTTTTCGGTACTGACATTGGCTGTTCTGTCTTTGACAGCATGTACCCTTGTTCCTGGTCAGAATTTATCGACCAGTAACAAGGATGTCATTGAACTACCTGACAATCAGTATGACCTGGACAAAATGGTCAATATCTATCCCGTCACGCCAGGATTGATTGATCAGTTGCGCGCCAAACCGATTATGTCGCAGGCTAACCCGGAGCTGGAGCAGCAAATCGCAAACTATGAATATCGTATCGGGATTGGTGATGTGTTGATGGTTACGGTCTGGGATCACCCGGAACTAACCACCCCCGCAGGGCAATACCGTAGCGCCAGTGATACCGGCAACTGGGTTAACGCCGATGGTGCGATTTTCTACCCCTATATTGGTCGCCTGAAAGTGGCCGGGAAAACACTTACCCAGGTACGCAACGAGATTACAGCGCGTCTCGATTCAGTCATTGAAAGCCCGCAAGTCGATGTCAGCGTCGCGGCGTTCCGATCGCAAAAAGCGTACGTCACCGGCGAAGTCAGCAAATCGGGTCAGCAGCCGATTACCAATATTCCTCTGACCATCATGGATGCGATTAACGCCGCGGGCGGTCTGACCGCAGATGCAGACTGGCGCAACGTGGTGCTCACCCAGAATGGCGTAAAGACCAAAGTGAACCTCTATGCGCTGATGCAGCGTGGCGACTTGCGCCAGAACAAACTGCTGCACCCGGGCGATATTTTATTTATTCCGCGCAACGATGATCTGAAAGTCTTCGTGATGGGTGAAGTGGGTAAACAGAGCACGCTGAAAATGGACCGCAGCGGTATGACCCTGGCGGAAGCGCTGGGTAACGCTGAGGGTATGAATCAGGATGTCGCTGATGCGACGGGGATTTTTGTTATTCGTGCAACGCAAAACAAGCAGAATGGCAAAATCGCCAATATTTATCAGCTGAATGCGAAGGACGCATCGGCAATGATACTCGGAACGGAATTCCAGCTTGAACCTTACGACATTGTTTATGTCACTACCGCGCCGCTGGCTCGTTGGAACCGTGTGATTTCTCTGCTGGTACCGACGATTTCCGGGGTGCATGACCTGACAGAGACTTCACGGTGGATTCAAACATGGCCCAACTAAAATTTAACTCAATCCTGGTGGTTTGTACCGGCAACATTTGCCGTTCGCCCATTGGCGAGCGCTTGCTGCGTAAACGTCTGCCGGGCGTAAAAGTCAAATCGGCAGGTGTTCATGGTCTGGTAAAACACCCTGCAGATGCGACAGCGGCAGATGTTGCCGCTAATCATGGCGTATCTCTTGAAGGACATGCCGGACGTAAGCTCACTGCTGAGATGGCACGAAATTACGATCTGATTCTGGCAATGGAGTCGGAACATATTGCTCAGGTTACCGCAATTGCTCCCGAGGTCCGCGGGAAGACAATGCTGTTTGGGCAATGGCTGGAACAGAAAGAGATCCCGGATCCCTATCGTAAAAGTCAGGACGCATTTGAACATGTCTACGGTATGTTGGAGCGCGCCAGTCAGGAATGGGCGAAGCGCCTCAGCCGGTAATTTGAGTTTATAAAATACGATGACAACTAAAAATATGAATACGCCACCAGGCAGCACTCAGGAAAATGAGATCGATCTGCTTCGTCTGGTCGGCGAGTTATGGGATCACCGTAAGTTTATTATCAGCGTGACCGCGTTATTCACGCTGATCGCTGTCGCTTACTCGCTGTTAAGTACACCAATTTATCAGGCAGATACTCTGGTCCAGGTTGAGCAAAAACAGGGCAACGCCATTCTCAGCGGCCTGAGCGATATGATCCCTAACTCATCGCCCGAGTCTGCACCGGAGATCCAACTGCTGCAATCGCGCATGATTCTCGGTAAAACCATTGCTGAACTGAATCTCCGCGACATAGTTGAGCAGAAGTATTTTCCGATTGTGGGTCGCGGCTGGGCGAGATTAACCAAAGAAAAACCAGGTGAGCTGGCGATCAGCTGGATGCATATTCCACAACTGAATGGTCAGGATCAGCAACTGACACTCACGGTTGGGGAAAACGGCCACTATACACTGGAAGGTGAAGAGTTCACCGTCAATGGTATGGTCGGCCAGCGTCTGGAAAAAGATGGCGTTGCGCTGACTATCGCGGACATTAAGGCCAAACCAGGAACACAGTTTGTCCTGAGCCAGCGTACCGAACTGGAAGCGATTAACGCATTGCAGGAAACCTTTACCGTTAGCGAACGCAGTAAAGAAAGCGGGATGCTGGAACTTACCATGACTGGTGATGATCCCCAGTTGATTACTCGTATTCTGAACAGCATCGCTAACAACTATTTGCAACAGAATATCGCTCGCCAGGCGGCGCAGGATTCACAAAGCCTTGAATTCTTACAGCGCCAGTTACCTGAAGTGCGCAGCGAGCTGGACCAGGCGGAAGAAAAACTCAACGTTTATCGCCAGCAGCGCGATTCGGTTGACCTTAACCTGGAAGCCAAAGCCGTTCTTGAGCAGATTGTGAACGTTGATAATCAACTCAATGAGCTGACCTTCCGCGAGGCAGAGATCTCCCAGCTGTATAAGAAAGATCACCCAACTTATCGTGCGCTGCTGGAAAAACGCCAGACGCTGGAGCAAGAACGCAAACGCCTGAATAAGCGGGTATCGGCAATGCCTTCCACCCAACAGGAAGTGTTGCGTTTAAGTCGTGACGTAGAAGCGGGCCGTGCGGTATATCTGCAATTACTTAACCGCCAGCAGGAGTTGAGTATTTCGAAATCCAGTGCCATTGGTAACGTGCGGATTATCGACCCGGCAGTCACTCAGCCGCAGCCAGTGAAACCGAAAAAAGCGTTGAATGTGGTGCTTGGTTTTATTCTTGGCCTGTTTATTTCTGTGGGTGCCGTGCTGGCGCGTGCGATGTTGCGTCGTGGTGTAGAAGCCCCGGAACAACTGGAAGAGCACGGCATCAGCGTTTATGCCACTATCCCAATGTCCGAGTGGCTGGATAAACGCACCCGTCTGCGTAAGAAAAATTTATTTTCTAATCAGCAGCGCCATCGTACTAAAAATATCCCCTTCCTGGCGGTGGATAACCCGGCGGATTCTGCTGTGGAAGCCGTACGTGCGCTACGAACCAGTCTGCATTTCGCTATGATGGAGACGGAGAATAACATTCTGATGATCACCGGTGCGACGCCAGACAGTGGTAAAACGTTTGTCAGTTCAACTCTGGCAGCGGTGATCGCCCAGTCCGATCAAAAAGTGTTATTTATTGATGCCGACTTACGCCGTGGTTATTCGCATAACCTGTTTACCGTGAGTAATGAACATGGCTTGTCGGAATATCTGGCAGGTAAAGATGAGCTCAACAAAGTGATCCAGCATTTTGGCAAAGGAGGCTTTGATGTGATTACTCGCGGTCAGGTGCCACCTAACCCGTCTGAACTGCTGATGCGCGATCGGATGCGTCAATTACTGGAATGGGCGAACGACCATTACGATCTGGTGATTGTCGATACGCCGCCGATGCTGGCGGTGAGTGATGCCGCGGTCGTGGGGCGTTCTGTTGGCACCAGCCTGCTGGTTGCGCGTTTTGGCTTGAACACCGCCAAAGAGGTGAGTTTGTCAATGCAGCGTCTGGAACAGGCAGGCGTCAATATTAAAGGCGCTATCCTCAATGGTGTGATTAAACGCGCCAGCACCGCTTACAGTTACGGCTATAACTATTACGGTTATAGTTACTCCGAGAAAGAGTAAAACTGAAAGTGGCCGGATGCGGCGTGAACGCCTTTTCCGGTCTACGCATTAGACAGTTCTTCGTTTGTCATCAGCCTCAGAGCATTCAGGTAACTGAATGCTCTTTTTTATGCATTACAAACTGCACGCCGGTATGCGTGCTTCATTCACGATTTGCGTAAAACCTGCCAACGAACACATGCCCTGCGCATTTCGCTCTTCACATCCTGCCAGGGTCAGTTTCACCTCTCCGGGCGGCGTATTTAATGACAGCGGCGTTTTATCACGCATCTGCTGTAAAGTCTGGAAGACCAGCGAAACCTGAATCCACTGGCTGTTATCGCTTAGCCGACGCCAGCGTTCAAACACCAGTTCACCACCTGGCGGCGTGTTATCCGGCTGACCGGGAAGCGTCCAGTTGAGCTCCAGTGCGCCGCCGAGATTTGCCAGATTAGTATCGTGTCCGGCGATAAACAGCACTGAAGTGGGTAATGTCACACCATACGCCTGTTTTTGCGGTGGATGGGGCGTCAACGCTGTCTTGATCAAATCTAATAACGGGGTGGCGCGGCTGCGGGCAACCTCTGGCGTGCGTTGTAGCAAATAAAATTGCGCGTTATGCAAACTTAGCAAGGTGTTCCACTGGTGTGAATCGGTGATCCTTCCCCACCCCGGCTCCGGCATTCCCTGTGCTTGTTGCAGGAGAAATATCTCCGTCAGCATTGATGCGAGGCTTACCGCACCGGTTAATGAGACATTGTCGGCGCTCACCTTGAGTTCCGATGGTAATGCCTGCGTTAATGAACAGCTTTCGTCCTGTTTCTCACGTTTAAGGCACAAGTTTGATTGCGGAAAATTAAGCACCCGTTCCAGTTCGCGAAACGCCGTTTGCCGATGCCCGGTAAAGTCAGCAATTGACCCTCCTGCCCTGCTGAGGATCGCGTCAGTCACGTTCGCGTTATCCAGTTGGCAAACGCCAGTTTTTAGAGGATTAAATAACGGATCGGGACTGGACGTATCTGCCTGGGTATGTACGGTTATTGCACAGTCAGGTGCCAGCCCGGCGGCGAAGGCTTCGCCTGTTTTACGGGTACGCTCGTCGACATCAGCAATAATCGCGACCTGACCAGACTGCGGGCAGCCCTTTTTCGCCAGCAATCCGTCGGCTACCAGACGCTGGCGTTGGTAATGTCCGAGATAGGCGATTAGCTCACCACCGCGCGGTGTCAGCCAACCCAGTTTTACCGGCCAGGTTGGCCATGCGTCTGGGGTGACATCCTGCATCAGTTGCGTGGCCTTGGTTGGAGCACGCACACCATGACGACTGACAATCACCACACTTTCCAGCTTCAGCTCCGGCTCACTCTGAGCGAATGCAGATTGCGGGGTTAACGGAATCAGAAGAGATAAAAATGGGATTAAGATCGCTTTCATCGATATGTTTCCGCTTTTCATATCTGACATTATTGATTGCCTGATGCGATGCTAATGCGCCGCATCAGGCCTACGTTCGTTAACTTTTCAGACGCGGGTCCAGCCATACCAACACAAGGGTGGAGAGCGAACACATCAACAAAATGCCGACGAACCAAAGTAAATACCACATTGTTCCTGCTCCTTAGTACAACTCGTTTTCGTTACGGCGGAGAGTTTCTGTTGTCATGCGTCCCCACATTTTGTAGTAGCTCCAGAGAGTGTAGAGCAACACAATGGGCAAAAATATCAGCACGATTACCAACATAATGCTCAGCGTCAGCTGACTGGAAGTGCTGTCCCACAACGTCAGGCTGGAGATTGGACTCACGCTTGACGGCATGACAAAGGGGAACAGCGTGATGCCTGCCGTGAAAATCACGCCAAATTGCATCAATGACGCCATTAAAAATCCCCAACCCGGGCGACCACGATAAATCGCCATCACCGTCAGCAATGGGCAGAAGAACCCCAGCAGCGGGAAGATCCACAAAACGGGCGATTCGACGAAATTATTCATCCAGGCACCAGGTAGCACTGCCACCAGTTTCATTAACGGATTGGAAGGACCGTTAGCATCCTGGGCGAGCAGTACAAAGCCATCAATACCGACCCACAGCCAGTAACCCGCCAGCAAAAAGCACAGCATCACCAACAGTGCAGCGCGTTTGGTGGCCAGCTGTGAACGCAGATGAATCACACCAACAGTTTTCAGTTGTAACCAGACGCCACCTTGCAAAATCACCATCCCAAGGCTGAGCAATCCGCACAATAAAGGGAATGGCGTCAGCAGTTGCCAGAAGCTGCCGAGATACTCCACGCGTAATTGCGGTGTGAAGGCAAACGGCACGCCGAGCAATAAGTTGCCGAAGGCGATACCGAAGACTACCGGCGGCACCAGACTGCCGATGACCAGACCGGCGTCCCACATTTTACGCCAGCGTGCATCGGCGATTTTTCCGCGATAATCAAAGGCCAGCGGGCGGAAGAACAGTGAGCACAGCACCAGGATCATCGCCACATAAAAGCCGGAAAACGCCGCTGCATACACTCTGGGCCAGGCGGCAAATAATGCCCCACCAGCGAGGATCAACCAGACCTGGTTGCCTTCCCAGTGTGCACCAACGCTGTTTATCACTATCCGGCGTTCATCATCATTACGCGCCACCAGCGGCAGCAGACAGCCGATCCCCATGTCAAATCCGTCGGAGATCATAAAGACCACCAGGATCACGCCAATCAGCAGCCACCAGATGAAGCGCAATGTTTCATAATCAAACATGATTTTCTCCTTTACCCCTGTTGCTGCGTCGGTTGTTCACTCTGCATCGCGCTCGGCCCCAGACGGGCATATTTCTGCATCAGGTAGACTTCGGCGATTAAGAACAGGGTGTAAAGCCCTACGATCATGATCAGTGAGAAAGCCAGTTGTCCTGTGGTTAAAGCGGAGTGCGCGGAGTATGTCGGTAAGATGTCCTGTATCGCCCACGGCTGACGACCAAACTCGGTCATAAACCACCCGGCTTCAATCGCAATCCACGGCAACGGCAAACTCCAGAGCGCCATTTTCAGCACCCAGCGATGCTGGTCGATTTTGCCACGCAGCGTCTGGACAAGCGCAATCAGCATCACCAGTAGCAGCAGGGAACCACAGCCCACCATGATGCGGAAACTCCAGAATACCGGCGCAACCTGAGGTATCGCGCCACGCATCGCCGCCTGGTACTGTGCGGCTGTGACATGATTCATATCCGGCGCATAGCGGGAGAGCAACATGCCGTAGCCCAGGTCACCTTCCAGTTCCCGGAATGCCTGCAACACATGCGGCTCACGATTGCCTTGCGATATTTCCTGCATTAACAGCCAGGCCATACGTCCGCGTTGCAAGCGTGGGTAGGTTTCAGCCATCAAATTCTTCAGACCCGGCACGGGTTTATCTAATGAGTGAGTGGCGAGGATCCCTAGCAGCGCGGGAATTTTGATGGCAAAGGCGTTACGCTCTTGATCCTGTTCCGGCCAGGCAACCACATGGAACGGTGCAGGTGCAGGTTCCGTTTGCCACTCCCCTTCCATCGCCGCCAGTTTTACCGGTTGTACTTGCGCGACTTCATACGCAGAACTGTCTCCGAGTTGCAGGGTACCGATAATCGCCAGAGTACCGAAGACGGAACCGATGGCAAACGAACGTAATGCGACATCGCGCTCCCGTCCGCGCAGTAAATACCAGGCGCTGATCGCCATAATAAACATGGCCCCGGTCACGTAGCCCGCCATTACGGTGTGCACAAATTTCACCTGGCTGACCGGGTTAAAGACCAGCTCGCTGAAGCTGGTCATCTCCATACGCAGGGTGTCGATATCAAAATGCGCACCGGTCGGGTATTGCATCCAACCGTTGGCATTCAATATCCACAACGCAGAGAGATTTGAACCGAACGCCACCAGCCACGTCACCAGCAGGTGCTGGTATTTATTCAGCCGTTGCCAGCCGAAGAAGAACAGCCCGACAAAGGTGGATTCGAGGAAGAAGGCCATTAATGCTTCCATCGCCAGTGGTGCGCCAAAAATATCGCCCACATAGTTGGAATAGAATGACCAGTTAGTACCAAACTGAAACTCCATGGTCAGGCCGGTAGCCACGCCAAGAGCAAAATTGATACCGAAGAGCTTACCCCAGAAGCGCGTCATATCGCGGTAGATTGTTTTGCCGGTGACCACGTAAATGGTTTCCATGATAGCCAGCAAAAAAATCAGCCCCAGGGTAAGGGGTACAAATAAAAAGTGATACAGCGCGGTCAGAGCAAACTGCCAGCGCGATAAATCAATGACATCCCACATGCGCACTCCTGTAGGCGAAGAGAGAAAAATAACCCGATAATGGTAGATCTCCCTCTTTATCCTGAAACTCTACGACCAGAGGTATTCGCCGATTGCGATATTCATAAGACTGAAAGCGATACTTACCGTCTTTTTACGTCGGTGCAGCTTCCGCCAGCCACTGACATACCTCGCTAAGCCGCTGCGCAGAGTCGACCAAATCTTCTGGCGCTGCCAGCACCACTTCCGGTATTGGGCAGATTTCATAACTTTCCAGTAACGGGCCTTTTAAGGTGTCCGTACAGCGTAAATGCCAGACATGGCGTAACCCCGTGGCGTTGATATAGCTCTCGCCATAGCCAATGGTACGAATCTGAATATTTCCCGGCCCACAGAGACGTGAGAGAAAAAGCCGATCAGCCTCGCTGATGGGTAATTGCGTCAGATTAATGCTGTGCGGCTGCGCGTCGGGGTTACGTACATGTGCCAGTAACTCATGCGCCAACGGTAGGCCATTCATCAGGCCATCAATGGGCGGCGGTAACAGCGAATCTGTCGGCAAGAGATTTTGCGTTACCGCCTGCCACAACGCCAGCGGCGCGCAGCCAGCCTCCAGTTTGTCCTCCAGCAACTTTTCGCCGCGACGTCTGCGCACCCGCCATAATCCGCAGAAGATCGCCTCCTGTATTTCACTTTCACTGTCGTCAGCCTGCTGAATGCGCACTGACACTTCCCCTTCCCCGAGAAGCGTATTGATAAAGTGACGATCGTCGGCGTTGAGATTTAACAGATCGACTGCCAGCACCTCGCCCAACGGCGGTTGGCGTTCGCTTAGTTGATGTTGTAACTCGTTTAACAGCGCAATCACCTGCGGGCTGTGAGCACATTGCTCCAGGGCCGCCATACTCGGTTCATCATTCACCTGACAGGTGATCGGCAGTGGATTCATGCTGAAACTGTCATCGTTCGGTTGCGTTCCTGGCCCCAGCAGATGGAAAAAAGTTTCGCTCATGAGGCACGCTCCTGCTGCGGTTCGACAAGCCCGCGCATCAGGTTTATCAGTTCCGCCCACGGGTGAATACCATTCAGCACGCCGCGATAGTTTCCGCCGGTAAACACTAAAGTGGCAGGAAAGCGAAAGACGCCAAAGCGATCGCCGATGGCTTCGCTCTGCTCAAGGTCAGCAATCGCCACCTGCCATGTATAGTCGGGAAACTCGCGCAGTAATTCGCCAATCATTACCGGATTATCGCTGACCTCTGGCGTGCGTTTCGGGTCACTGCTTAATAACACCACGCCGTCTGGCGCTTGCGTAAGCCAGTCGTCAAGACGGGATTCACTGACTGGCGTCCAGCCGCGCGCCAGCATTCGTTGCCACAACGCATCAAATGGCGTGTCGTTGCTCATCCCTGCTCCTCCTGTGTCATCCGGTACTGGCGCAAGCGAACGCCTTCGTAATTTTCCATCGACAGACAGTCATAATTGAGACAGCGCGATTCATTAGCCGGTTGCGGCACAATTCCCCACGCAGCCAGCTGCGCCAGCGCCGCCTGTTCCGCAGCGGGCAGTTGCTCCCGTGCCAGTTCGCTCAGGCTACCGCCGTAGTCGTCGAGCATTGCGGGTTGCAGACCGACGAGGGCAATATGTGCTGGCAGATGTCCGCGGATATCCGCCAGCGCCAACACTTCGGAGAAACTGTTCTGATGCAGGCTCATTTTCTTCGCGCTGAGATAAGCCGGAATGCGTTCTCCGGCATAGGTTCGCAGCGTTCCAGGTTCCAGCCCGTAGTCAATGGCATCGAGAATCAACAGATGGCTGGCGCTTTCGACATACCCCAGCAAGTTCAGTCCCTGAGTACCGCCATCGACAATCTCCACATACTCGGGCCAGTGGTAATGGGCATACAGCCGTTCCGCCACCCGCACGCCGAAGCCTTCATCGGCCCACAGCAGGTTGCCCAGCCCCATGACCACCACGCGTTGCTCGCTCATGAACGCTCCTTGTTACTTATTTTGCCAAATTTGTGGCTACGGTAGCCGTTGACCATGGTGGAGATCACCGTGTCGTCGGACATGATGTCTTCACGCAGCGCCATGTAGACATGACCGATCACAAACGCGCCAATCAGCCACATCCCCAGCCGATGCCAGCTGTGAATGTCCATTGAGTTGCCACCCGTCCAGTAGAAAAATTCCACCACATAACGGAACGGCGCAAAAATAGCGTACTGGCTGTGTTCGCTGTACAGCGCAAAACCAGTGATGATCATAAAGACCGACATCAGGAAATAGCCGAACATCGCCGCCTGGGCGATGGGATTATGGCCTATATCGGCACTCGGACGTTTTGCCAGAAACAGATACCAGCGGATTTCATACCACACGCCCTGCCACCAGCTTTTACGCCATACCGGCACGATAAACAGCTCGCGGGAGTATCGATTGCCAACAAAAGCCCAGTAGATCCGCATCAGCAAAACCACGGTAAAAACCATCCCGGCGCTGAAGTGAATTAACCTGATGTAGCCCATATAGAACAGATACGTCGCCTCGCCGCTGACGGAAGGTAGCGGCTTGCCGATAAAGTATCCGGTGACCATCAACACCGCCATGCATAACACCGTCAACCAGTGCCAGATGCGGACTGGCGCTTCAAAGACATAGTGGCTGACAACGTTGTCGCTTTTCTGTTGCATGATGATTCTCCTTCGCTGTTAACGCACCTGCACGGAGATCAGCTCGCTACCGTCGTCGCCCAGCACGTGTGTTGAACAGGCGAGGCACGGGTCAAAGCTGTGCAGAGTACGCAGGATCTCCAGCGGTTGCTCGGGGATCGCCATTTTGGTGTTCATCAGCGCCGCTTCATAAGCGCCAATCTGCCCTTTGGGATCGCGCGGGCTGGCGTTCCAGGTGGTCGGCACCACGCACTGGTAGAGATCAATCTTGCCATCGCGAATGGCGGCCCAGTGGCCTAACGCCCCGCGCGGCGCTTCGGTAAAACCGACACCACGGCACTCTGTCGGCCAGGTTGCAGGTTCCCATTTTTCAGTGGAAGCAGTGGCGAGATTGCCGTTTTTCAGGTTGGTCATCAGCTTGTCGAAGAAATACTGCAACTTACCTGCGGCCCACTGCGCTTCGTGCGCGCGGCACAAAATGCGGCCCAACGTTGACTGGATACCGGAAAGCGGCAGGTTCAACGCCGACATCATGCGATCGACCGACTCAACGGTCGCAGCATCGCCTTTGTGATAAGCGATTAACGTGCGTGCCAGCGGCCCCACTTCCATCGCGTTACCGCGCCAGCGTGGCGCTTTGATCCACGAGTAGCGTTCCTGTTCATTCAGCTGCTGAATGTTGGTATCGCTGCCTTTGACATCGCCGGGGTTGTACCACGGGTCGGTAATGCCATCGAATGGATGACGCCCGACCTGATCGTTGGGATAACGATACCAGGCGTGGTCGACAAACTCCTGCACCTGCTGCGGATCAACCAAATCCACTGGCAGCACATTGTTGAAGTCGCCGTTAATCACCGCGCCGCCAGGCATCAGCAGACTTTTCTCGCCAAAGTCGTTGGCAATATCCGGGAATGCGCCGTAGCTGAGAACGCATTTATCAGAAAGACCAGTGCCGATTTCGCTCCACGGTTTGTTGAACTGACCGATGGCTAAGGCGTCGGGGATCATCACGTTGTTAATGAAGTCCGCCGTGCGGGTGATAATTGACTGCACCAGGTTCAGGCGTTCCATATTGACTGCCCCGACCGCGCCGCTTTCGTCAATGTTGATGGCGCAAGGCATCCCGCCGACAATCCAGTTTGGATGCGGGTTTTTACCGCCAAAGACCGCGTGGATTTTGACAATTTCACGCTGGAAATCGAGAGCTTCGAGATAGTGGGCAAAGCCCATCAGGTTAGCTTCTGGCGGCAGTTTGTACTGCGGGTGCCCCCAGTAGCCATTGCGGAAGATCCCCAACTGCCCGCCTTCAACAAATTTTTTCAGGCGGTTTTGTACGTCGAAGAAATAGCCAGGGGATGATTTCGGCCAAGAGGAGAGACTTTGCGCCAGTTCGGAGGTTTTCCGCGGGTCGGCTTTCAGCGCATCTAACACATCGATCCAGTCCATCCCGGCAAGCTGATAGAAGTGCACCAGATGATCGTGGCACCAGAGCGTTGCCAGCATAATGTTGCGGATGATATTGGCGTTGTCCGGCACTTTAATACCGATAGCATCTTCGATGGCGTAAACCGAAGCCAGGGCGTGTACGCCAGTACAGACGCCGCAGATACGTTCAACGAACGCCCACGCATCGCGCGGGTCGCGCCCTTGCAGAATGATCTCCAGCCCGCGAAACATGGTGCCGCAGGAGACGGCATTGGTGATCACATTCTGATCGTTAATATTCACTTCGCAGCGCATGTGGCCTTCGATGCGCGTAATCGGGTCGACCACCAGGCGGCGTCCGGCATTATTGATGGTGTATCCCTGAGTTTCGTACTGAGTGCTCATGCCTGTTTATCCTCATTGCCTGGCTGATGTTCGGTTTCTGTAGGTTGCTGGTTATGACGTCTGCGCTGGTCAACGGCGCTGGCGACTGCGTGCACACCAACAGCCGCTGCCACCACGCCAAGCGCGGTTAAACCGACGGTATCGGCAGTGGAATGAGTACCCATTTGCGGAATATCGACCACGCGGCTGTAGAACGAACCGCGATCCCAGAAACCATTTTCCGCACAGCCCAGGCAGCCGTGACCAGACTGGATTGGAAAAGAAACGCCATCATTCCAGCGTGTGGAGGAACAGGCGTTATAGGTGGTAGGCCCTTTGCAGCCCATTTTGTACAGGCAGTAACCTTTGCGGGCAGCGTCATCATCCCAACTCTGGACGAACTCTCCGGCGTCGAAGTGGGCGCGGCGATAGCATTTATCGTGGATTCGCTGACCATAGAACATCAGCGGACGGCCCATTCTGTCGACATCTGGCAAGCGATCAAAGGTCACCATGTAAGTAATGATGGCGCTCATCACATCCGGGATCGGCGGGCAGCCAGGTACTTTGATAATGGGTTTGTCGGTGATGACTTTGTCGATAGGCGTTGCCTGCGTCGGATTGGGCCGCGCGGCCTGCACGCAGCCCCAGGACGCGCAGGTTCCCCAGGCGATAATCGCGCTGGCTCCGGCAGCGGCACGTTTGAGTTTCTCAATAAACGGTCGACCGCTGCTGATACAGAACATCCCCTGCTCGCCCAGCGGCGGATTACCTTCTACTGCGAGGATATATTTGCCATTGTATTGCGTGATGATGTCTTCGAAGACTTCTTCCGCCTGGGTTCCGGCGGCAGCCATCAAAGTATCGTCATAATCGAGGGAAATCAGGGAAAGGATGACGTCCTTCGCCAGTGGGTGAGCGGAGCGGATAAAAGATTCGGTACAGCAGGTGCATTCCAGACCGTGGATCCATACCACCGGAATGCGGGGTTTGTTCTCCAGCGCCCAGGCAATCTTTGGTGCCATTCCCGCGCCTAATCCCAGCGACGTGGCAGCCAGACTACAATATTTGAGAAAGCTGCGCCGGGTAACGCCCTGACGCCGCATGGCCTGGTAAAATGTTTCCTCGTTATTCATATCGCACGTCTCTTCTCCTAGCAACACCGGCAGGACACCGGGCGCTTATGGTCGGCAAGCGACGTCCCTGTAGCAAGGCAAACCATCGCTTCACGTGAGATGCTGAAAACGAAAGCTCATCCTTCTGCACTGGCACACGTCGCCAGAAAGTATTGTTAATAAAGCGTAGTGAAACTTTTGCACAAAACAATACAAACTGTGTGGATTTATCTTTTAGCGATAAAAATGGACCTATTTTTCTTTTTGCCGGGCGGTGGGGATGTTTAGCCGGTTGCTAAACGAGTAAAAGAGAAGGAATTCATGGTGATGAAATGATCAATCTGCTGTTATTTCACGCTATCAATGCACTTTTGGCTGTTTTTCAGGCAAACAAACAAATTAGGGGTTTACACGCCGCATCGGGATGTTTATAGTGCGCGTCATTCCGGAAGTGTGGCCGAGCGGTTGAAGGCACCGGTCTTGAAAACCGGCGACCCGAAAGGGTTCCAGAGTTCGAATCTCTGCGCTTCCGCCAAATAAGATAAGGGGTTAGCTAAATGCTAACCCCTTTTTCTTTTGCCTGTCGAAATTCTCAGGGCCTTATATTTGCTTAATGACCTGATAATCCGCTGTTAAACCTGTTCCAGATCAAATGCGTAAAGATGGGTAAAACTTCTGGGTGCCCTTACGCATTATCATTATGCTGCTTAATTAATTACATCTGTCATAGAGAGTGACTCAATGGATCGTATTGTTAGTTCTTCACATGACCGTACATCACTGCTTAGCACCCATAAGGTGCTGCGTAATACCTATTTTCTGCTGAGCCTGACGCTGGCCTTTTCGGCGATTACCGCAACTGCCAGTACGGTGCTGATGCTGCCATCTCCGGGTCTGATTCTGACGCTGGTGGGTATGTATGGTTTGATGTTCCTGACCTATAAAACGGCGAATAAGCCGACCGGGATTATCTCCGCATTCGCCTTTACCGGTTTTCTGGGTTATATCCTCGGACCTATTCTGAACACCTATCTGTCTGCCGGAATGGGTGACGTAATCGCTATGGCACTGGGCGGAACGGCGTTAGTGTTCTTCTGCTGCTCTGCATATGTGCTGACCACCCGCAAAGATATGTCGTTCCTCGGCGGTATGCTGATGGCGGGTATTGTGGTGGTGCTGATTGGTATGGTTGCTAATATCTTCCTGCAACTGCCTGCTCTGCATCTGGCGATCAGCGCGGTCTTCATTCTGATCTCCTCTGGCGCTATCTTGTTTGAAACCAGCAACATCATTCATGGCGGTGAGACGAACTATATTCGTGCCACGGTTAGCCTGTATGTTTCGCTGTACAACATCTTCGTCAGCCTGCTGAGCATTCTGGGCTTCGCTAGCCGCGATTAATCTCACCCGCTAACACTTTCATAGCCTCGCTTTATGCGGGGCTTTGTTTTTTGTTACACTGCCGCCAGTCTGATTAAGGTAGTAATAATTATGCTGATCTTCGAAGGTAAAGAGATAGAAACGGATACCGAAGGCTATCTCAAAGAAAGCAGCCAGTGGAGTGAGCCGCTGGCTGTGGTGATTGCAGAGAACGAAGGGATTTCGCTGTCGCCAGAACACTGGGAAGTGGTGCGTTTTGTGCGTGATTTCTATCTGGAATTCAATACTTCTCCGGCGATTCGTATGCTGGTAAAAGCGATGGCGAATAAATTTGGCGAAGAAAAAGGTAACAGCCGTTATTTATATCGACTGTTTCCGAAAGGTCCGGCTAAGCAAGCCACCAAAATTGCTGGCCTGCCAAAACCGGTAAAATGTATTTAACGGATACGAAAATCGGCTAATTCCCCCGAGGGATGATGCGGCTCGCTAAGCACCCGTTCCACACGCGCAGAACGCGGGCCGCCACTCTTTAACCACTGCATTAATTTTTCCACCTGCCCTTCTTCACCGCAGGCAACCACTTCCACGCTGCCATCGTCAAGATTTTTGGCGTACCCGGTTAAACCCAGTCTTTTCGCTTCATACTGTGTGGTGTAGCGAAATCCTACGCCCTGAACTCGCCCGTAAACCCAGGCAATTATGCAGACTTTCGACATTGCTGCTCTCCTTATCCTTAATGGACGCGTTGCAAATCCATGGAAAACTCCGGACAATGACGCCCATTTCTTTGCATCGACAGAAAAGTAAATTATGAGTGTACGTTTAGTGTTAGCCAAAGGGCGCGAAAAATCATTACTTCGTCGCCATCCGTGGGTCTTTTCCGGGGCCGTTGCCCGCATGGAAGGTAAAGCCAGCCTCGGTGAAACCATCGATATTGTTGATCATCAGGGAAAATGGTTAGCACGCGGCGCTTATTCGCCAGCTTCGCAAATCCGGGCGCGCGTCTGGACGTTTGACCCGTCTGAGTCTATCGACATTGCTTTTTTTTCCCGCCGTTTGCAACAAGCACAAAAATGGCGTGACTGGCTGGCGCAAAAAGATGGCCTCGACAGCTATCGTTTAATCGCCGGAGAATCTGATGGCCTGCCGGGTATTACTATCGATCGTTTCGGTAATTTTCTGGTGCTGCAACTGCTGAGTGCTGGCGCAGAATATCAGCGCGCGGCATTAATTAGTGCCCTGCAAACGCTGTACCCGGAATGTGCGATTTACGATCGCAGCGATGTTGCGGTACGTAAAAAAGAAGGGATGGAGCTGACCCAGGGCCTCGTCACCGGCGAGTTGCCACCTGCCCTGCTGCCGATTGAAGAACACGGCATGAAACTGCTGGTGGATATTCAGCACGGACACAAAACGGGCTACTACCTGGACCAGCGAGACAGCCGCCTGGCTACCCGCCGCTACGTTGAAAATAAACGTGTGCTGAACTGTTTCTCCTATACCGGTGGTTTCGCCGTATCGGCACTGATGGGCGGTTGCAGCCAGGTTGTCAGCGTTGATACCTCCCAGGAAGCGCTGGATATTGCACGGCAGAACGTTGAGCTGAACAAACTGGATCTGAGCAAGGCTGAGTTTGTCCGTGATGATGTCTTTAAATTGCTGCGTACTTATCGCGATCGCGGTGAAAAATTTGACGTTATCGTGATGGACCCGCCGAAGTTTGTTGAGAATAAAAGCCAGTTGATGGGCGCGTGTCGTGGCTATAAAGATATCAACATGCTGGCGATTCAGTTGCTGAATGAAGGCGGTATTCTCCTGACTTTCTCCTGTTCCGGTCTGATGACCAGCGATTTATTTCAGAAAATCATCGCGGATGCCGCAATTGATGCCGGCCGTGATGTACAATTTATAGAGCAGTTCCGTCAGGCAGCCGATCATCCGGTGATCGCTACCTATCCGGAAGGGCTATATCTGAAAGGGTTTGCCTGTCGCGTCATGTAACTTGAAATGTGGAATTTTACCCTTATATCAAAGGTAAAGATTTCCCGGGAGGTGACTATGATTGCCAGCAAATTCGGTATCGGCCAGCAGGTCCGCCATTCCCTGTTAGGTTATCTCGGAGTGGTCGTGGATATCGACCCGGTTTATTCGCTCTCTGAACCTTCGCCTGATGAGCTGGCGGTAAATGACGAGCTTCGCGCCGCTCCGTGGTATCACGTAGTGATGGAGGACGATAACGGCCTACCGGTTCATACCTACCTGGCTGAAGCCCAGCTAAGTAGCGAATTGCAGGATGAACATCCTGAACAGCCATCCATGGATGAGCTGGCGCAGACCATCCGCAAACAACTCCAGGCCCCGCGTCTGCGTAACTGATCCCTGAACGAATCCCCGGAAGGTTTTTGCCTTCCGGGGATTTTTTATTTGGCCAGGCCCAGGCGAGGGATCTCAATAGCCGGGCAGCGATCCATCACCACATTCAACCCGGCATCCCGTGCCAGTACTGCCGCTTGCTCATTAATCACCCCCAGTTGCATCCAGAGGGTTTTCGCGCCAATGGCAATAGCTTCCTGTGCCACGCCCCACGCCGCTTCTGAATTACGGAAAACATCGACCATATCGACCTTTTCCGGAACGTCTGCCAGCGTGCCATACCCCTGCTGGCCCAGCAGCGTTTTGCCGGCAACTTTTGGCGAAACCGGAATGACGTGATACCCCTGGTCGAGTAGATATTTCATCACGCGATAGCTGGGACGATCGGGTTTGTCGCTTGCCCCCACCAGCGCAATGGTGTGAGTGGACGTTAAAATGCCTGCAATATCGGTTTCTTTCATTATTTCCTCCAGACTGTTTAACAAAGTGTACGACAAAGCCGACATGCCAACCATGCAGCTAATACGAATGAATGAGAGCAAAAGCGGGAAATATGTCTATATGTTAGTAAGTATGATTAAAGAAAAATTTTGACACATTATTATTCGGGCGGTCTTTTGACAGGAGCTACCTATGAAAACCGGCATCGTGACCACCTTGATTGCATTATGTTTGCCGGTATCCGTTTTTGCCACCACGCTGCGGCTTTCAACCGATGTCGATCTTCTGGTACTCGACGGCAAGAAGGTTTCCAGCTCTCTGCTGCGCGGTGCGGACAGCATTGAACTGGATAATGGACCGCATCAGTTAGTGTTTCGCGTTGAGAAGACGATTCATCTTTCCAATAGTGAAGAACGGCTGTATATCTCCCCACCGCTGGTGGTCAGTTTTAATACCCAGCTCATCAACCAGGTCAATTTTCGCCTGCCTCGCCTGGAGAATGAGCGGGAAGCTAACCATTTTGATGCCGCGCCGCGCCTTGAATTGTTGGATGGCGATGCGACGCCGATTCCGGTAAAGCTGGATATTCTCGCCATTACCTCAACGGCAAAAACGATTGATTATGAGGTCGAGGTTGAACGCTATAACAAATCCGCGAAACGCGCTTCACTACCGCAATTTGCCACGATGATGGCAGATGACAGTACGCTGCTTTCGGGTGTTTCCGAGCTGGATGCTATTCCACCGCAGTCTCAGGTGCTCACAGAACAACGGCTGAAGTATTGGTTTAAACTGGCTGACCCACAAACGCGAAATACTTTCCTGCAGTGGGCGGAAAAACAACCATCTTCCTGAGATTTTTGTGCCTGTGCGCAGGCTTTTTCGGTCTTTATCTTGCAGCGATAAGTGCTTACAGTAATCTGTAGGAAAGTTAACTACGGATGTACATTATGGAACTGACGACTCGCACTTTACCTGCGCGGAAACATATTGCGCTGGTGGCACACGATCACTGCAAACAAATGCTGATGAGCTGGGTGGAACGGCATCAACCGTTACTGGAACAACACGTACTGTATGCAACAGGCACTACCGGTAACTTAATTTCCCGCGCGACCGGCATGAACGTCAACGCGATGTTGAGTGGCCCAATGGGGGGTGACCAGCAGGTTGGCGCATTGATCTCAGAAGGGAAAATTGATGTATTGATTTTCTTCTGGGATCCACTAAATGCCGTGCCGCACGATCCTGACGTGAAAGCCTTGCTGCGTCTGGCGACGGTATGGAACATTCCGGTCGCCACCAACGTGGCAACGGCAGACTTCATAATCCAGTCGCCGCATTTCAACGACGCGGTCGATATTCTGATCCCCGATTATCAGCGTTATCTCGCGGACCGTCTGAAGTAATATTGCACAGGTGGCAAACGCCACCTGTTTCTTACGGTTTTCTCGCCACCGGCACATCCAGATTTTTCAGTATTTCCACAAAGGGAGAGGGATTCTCTTTGTTAAACAGTGCCCATACCCGATGGCGTGCCCGGGTCAGCGCCACGTACATTAACCGCCGTTCTTCAGCGTCCGGGAAATCCTCAACCGGTGGCAGTAGCGCCTCTTCCATAATCGACTCCCGCGCCGCAGCCGGAAAACCATCACTTCCCTCCTGCAAGCCAACGATGATGACGTAATCCGCCTGTTGCCCTTTGCTGGCATGAATGGTCATAAAGTCGATTTGCAACTTCGGCCAGCGTGTTGCCGCTTTTTCCAGGCTGGCAGGCCTCATGTGATGGTAACGCGCCAGGATCAGAATGCGCTCTTCCGGTTTGGCATAACCAGAGAGCTTATCCAGCAAAGCGTCAAGTTGACTCTCATCCAATAACGTGACGGCTTTTTTGTCTCCATTGGTTAAGCTGTTTAGCGGCTTTTTCAGCTGGCCTGGGTTCTGCTGAATAAACCGGTTTGCCACCTCACCGATACGACTGTTAAAACGGTAAGTCGTGTCTAAATCACAGCGATCGCCTTCACCAAAGTTTTCATGGAAAGCGGTGGTGAGCGACATTTGCGCACCGCTGAATCGGTAAATCGCCTGCCAGTCATCACCAACGGCGAACAACGTCGTCTGACTGTTTTGCTTGCGTAATGCCGCTAACAACGCTGCCCGCTGCGGCGAGATATCCTGAAATTCATCAACCAGAATATGCTTCCACGGGCTGATAAAGCGACCTTTCTCCAGAATCACAATCGCCTGATGAATAAGGCCCGAAAAATCGACAGCGTTTTCTGCCTTCAGCGCACCTTTCCAGGCTTTTAATAACGGGGCCATCAACTTGATACGTTTACTGAACAGATCGCGAATCTCTTCGGGTGCACTGGCAATCATTTCTGCCTGTGCACCACCGTGCATCCGCATCAGACTTACCCAGCGATCGAGGCGAGAGGCAAGGCGACGCTGTAATTTTTCATCATCCCAGAAGTTACCTTCTGGCACTGACCACTGCATTTCTTCCGTCAGCCATTGCCGCCAGCCCTTCGCCTGCGCTTTCTTTTCGCTGCATTGCTTGCGCCACTCAGCAATAAAGAGTTCATGACGGGCAGCGGTATCATTTTCCAGTTTGCTGACTATCGGAACTTTTTTGCTGCCCTGCTGAATAATATGCAGCGCCAGCGCATGAAACGTGCGTGCGGTAATGTCTTCGGTATGTAGCCGTTCGCGAATCCGCTCGTCCATCTCTTCAGCGGCTTTGCGACCAAACGCCAGCAATAAAATTTGCTCAGGGGACGCTTCACCACGCGCCAGCAACCAGCCTGCACGGGCCACCAGCACCGACGTTTTTCCGCTTCCTGCACCTGCCAGCACTAACAGAGAATGCTCGCCATTAACGACTGCCCGGGCCTGCGCCGGATTCAGCGGTGAAGACTCGACCTGGCGGAAAAAATCCGCATACTCGGTAAGCATGGCTTCGGTATACGCCTGGTTATGCTGCAACCGAGCGCTTTCAATATCTTTCAACCAGGCCTGACATTTACGCCACGCCTCACGGCAGTTATCGAATTCTTCCAGTCGGTTAACCGGCAACGGCAACGCCGACATAGCCTGGCGGATTTGTTGCTGAACGCCAGAGGTTTGCTCACGCGTCAGCCATTTATTTTCTCCAGTGCGCGTGGCAATCAAATCCAGTTGCTGGCGTAAAACACCAGACGCAATTTCGCTCATCTCGCCACTCCACCGCTGCCAGTGAGCATCAAGATGATGGTAAAAACGCTGCGTCTCGCCCCATTCGGTGCCGTGCAGACGCACCACTTTTTCGTCCGGCAGTACAAATTCCAGCTCGCCCCATACCAGACCGCGCTTACAGTGAATCGCCAGTAATTGATTGAAAGGAATAAGGTATTCGTGGCGATCGCCGGAGACTTTAATCCCGGCATTGAGGATCACCGCCCGATCGTAAGGGTGCTGTGCCAGACGTTTTCCAAGCGTTGTCGCTTTCAGTTCCATGACTCTGTAGATCCACACGAAATTATTTCTTATCAGTGTAACCGTCAGAGAAAACGTGCTCCAGCCCAAAAAAACGTTACAATTGCCGCCCATTACTGAAAACCACAGTAAAGCGAGGTTTTATGCGTACCGTTTTGAACATTCTGAACTTTGTGCTTGGCGGATTTGCCACCACTCTGGGCTGGCTGTTGGCGACTCTGGTCAGTATTATGCTGATTTTTACCTTACCGCTGACACGATCCTGCTGGGAGATCACTAAACTGTCTCTGGTGCCTTATGGCAATGAAGCTATTCATGTCGATGAACTGAACCCGGCTGGCAAAAATGTGCTGCTGAATACTGGCGGTACGGTATTGAATATTTTCTGGCTGATTTTCTTTGGCTGGTGGTTATGCCTGATGCACATTGCAACGGGCATCGCACAATGTATTTCAATCATTGGCATTCCTGTCGGCATTGCGAACTTTAAAATTGCCGCTATTGCACTATGGCCGGTTGGTCGTCGCGTGGTATCGGTAGAAACGGCGCAAGCTGCGCGTGAAGCCAATGCACGTCGTCGTTTTGAATAATCCACTAATATGGCCTTTATGCTAAGTCCTTTGCTCAAACGCTATACCTGGAACAGCGCCTGGCTGTATTACGCGCGTATTTTTATTGCGCTTTGTGGAACCACAGCGTTTCCGTGGTGGCTGGGTGATGTAAAACTGACGATTCCGCTAACGCTGGGGATGGTGGCAGCGGCGCTGACCGATCTCGATGACCGACTGGCGGGACGTTTGCGTAACCTCATCATTACGCTGTTCTGCTTTTTTATCGCCTCGGCCTCAGTAGAATTGCTGTTTCCCTGGCCCTGGCTATTTGCGATTGGCTTAACGCTCTCTACCAGCGGCTTCATTTTGCTCGGCGGTCTGGGTCAACGCTATGCAACAATTGCCTTCGGTGCATTGCTGATCGCCATTTACACTATGTTGGGAACATCACTGTATGAGCACTGGTATCAGCAGCCGATGTATCTGCTGGCCGGTGCCGTCTGGTACAACGTCCTGACACTTATTGGTCATCTGCTGTTCCCGGTCCGCCCGCTGCAGGACAACCTGGCGCGTTGCTATGAACAACTGGCGCGTTATCTTGAGCTCAAGTCGCGCATGTTTGATCCTGATATTGAAGATGAAAGCCAGGCACCGCTGTACGATTTGGCTCTCGCCAACGGTCAGCTGATGGCGACATTGAATCAGACGAAACTCTCGCTGCTGACCCGCTTACGTGGCGATCGTGGTCAACGGGGAACGCGTCGCACGCTGCATTATTACTTTGTCGCACAGGATATTCACGAGCGTGCCAGCTCTTCTCATATTCAGTATCAAACATTGCGTGAACATTTTCGCCACAGCGACGTGCTGTTCCGTTTTCAGCGGCTGATGTCGATGCAGGGCCAGGCGTGCCAGCAACTGTCACGCTGTATTTTGCTGCGTCAGCCTTATCAACATGATCCGCATTTTGAGCGCGCTTTTACGCATATTGATGCTGCGCTGGAGCGGATGCGCGATAACGGCGCGCCTGCCGATTTACTTAAAACACTGGGATTTTTGCTGAACAATTTACGCGCCATTGATGCCCAACTGGCAACAATTGAATCAGAACAGGCCCAGGCACTGCCCCATAATAATGACGAAAATGAGCTCGCTGATGATAGCCCGCACGGATTGAGTGATATCTGGCTGCGTCTTAGCCGTCACTTCACGCCGGAATCCGCCCTCTTCCGTCATGCGGTAAGAATGTCGCTGGTGTTGTGCTTCGGCTACGCCATCATTCAGATAACCGGAATGCATCACGGGTATTGGATCTTGCTGACAAGTTTGTTTGTCTGCCAGCCAAACTATAACGCCACGCGCCACCGCCTGAAGTTAAGGATTATTGGTACGCTGGTCGGTATCGCCATTGGCATTCCTGTGCTGTGGTTTGTACCGTCACTGGAAGGGCAGCTGGTGCTACTGGTTATTACCGGCGTGCTCTTTTTTGCCTTCCGTAACGTGCAATATGCCCATGCAACGATGTTCATCACACTTTTGGTGCTACTGTGTTTTAACTTGCTGGGTGAAGGTTTTGAAGTAGCGTTACCTCGCGTAATCGATACGCTGATTGGTTGTGCCATTGCGTGGGCGGCAGTGAGCTACATCTGGCCTGACTGGCAGTTTCGCAATCTGCCGCGAATGCTCGAACGCGCCACAGAGGCCAACTGCCGGTATCTCGATGCCATACTGGAGCAATACCATCAGGGGCGTGATAACCGTCTGGCGTATCGTATTGCCCGCCGCGATGCACACAACCGTGATGCTGAACTGGCGTCGGTGGTATCAAATATGTCCAGCGAACCGAACGTTACCCCGCAAATTCGCGAAGCCGCGTTTCGGTTGCTGTGCCTTAACCATACGTTTACCAGCTATATCTCAGCCCTCGGTGCTCACCGGGAGCAGTTAACTAATCCTGAAATTCTGGCGTTTCTTGATGACGCAGTTTGCTATGTTGATGACGCGTTACATCATCAACCTGCTGATGAAGAACGCGTCAATGAGGCATTAGCTAGCCTGAAACAGCGGATGCAGCAACTTGAACCACGGGCAGACAGCAAAGAACCTCTGGTTGTACAACAAGTTGGATTATTGATTGCATTACTGCCTGAGATTGGTCGTCTGCAACGCCAGATTACTCAAGTTCCGCAGGAAACTCCTGTTTCGGCGTAAGAGAGTCAGCCCATTCTGCAAGCTCCTGGCGGCGTGCCACCGGGAGCGCAGCTTCATGAATGCCGATAATGGCACCTTCAAGCATAAACAGAATCTTTTCTGTCACCAGACTGTTTTGCTGCCGCAGTCGCAACCAACACATTTTTGCCCCAAGTATACGTAACGCCCGTACATCCTTAATCCCCACCTCCCCGAGAATCGCTTCCAGATGAAAAGACATATTGGGCAAATCTTTCAGTCTTTCCCGGGTATTGCGCGTGCTTTTCTCTTTCAGCGCTGCATCGAGAGAATATTTCGACAGACGCACCAGCTTCAGTTGATTTCGCCATAGACTTTCATCAACCCGATAGTAATTGAGGGTAACGGATCGGCCACACTTTTTATATGTCAGCCAGACAGGCGGATGTTTTACACAGTACTGTGCACTTTGCTCACAAGCCCGAAGATACAACTCACCATCAGAAACCATCGCAAACACCGTGTCGTCAACGGTCAGGCTGTAACTGCCAAACAATGATCGGTATTCAATTGTGCCCAACGTTGCCAGGTATTCTTGTGATTTATAGATCCGCTTATAGGAGAGGCTTTTCATAAAATTCCTTTTAAAATCATAACATAAAAGAATGATTCACATTAACGGATCCGTTAACTACGAAAATAGGCAACTTATTCTTAAGGGGCAAGATTAATTTATGTTTTCCCGTCACCAACGACAAAATTTGCGAGGCTCTTTCCGAAAATAGGGTTGATCTTTGTTGTCACTGGATGTACTGTACATCCATACAGTAACTCACAGGGGCTGGATTGATTATGTACACTTCAGGCTATGCACATCGTTCTTCGTCGTTCTCATCCGCAGCAAGTAAAATTGCGCGTGTCTCTACGGAAAACACTACAGCCGGGCTTATCAGTGAAGTTGTCTATCGCGAAGATCAGCCCATGATGACGCAACTTCTACTGTTGCCATTGTTACAGCAACTCGGTCAGCAATCGCGCTGGCAACTCTGGTTAACACCGCAACAAAAACTGAGTCGGGAATGGGTTCAGGCATCTGGGCTACCCTTAACGAAAGTAATGCAGATTAGCCAGCTCTCCCCTTGCCACACTGTGGAGTCAATGGTTCGCGCTTTACGCACGGGCAATTACAGTGTGGTGATCGGTTGGTTGGCAGATGATTTGACTGAAGAAGAGCATGCTGAACTTGTTGATGCGGCAAATGAAGGTAACGCTATGGGGTTTATTATGCGTCCGGTAAGCGCATCCTCTCACGCCACGAGACAACTTTCCGGGCTAAAAATTCACTCTAATTTGTATCATTAAGTAAATTTAGGATTAATCCTGGAACTTTTTTTGTCGCCCAGCCAATGCTTTCAGTCGTGACTAATTTTCCTTGCGGAGGCTTGTCTGAAGCGGTTTCCGCGATTTTCTTCTGTAAATTGTCGCTGACAAAAAAGATTAAACATACCTTATACAAGACTTTTTTTTCATATGCCTGACGGAGTTCACACTTGTAAGTTTTCAACTACGTTGTAGACTTTACATCGCCAGGGGTGCTCGGCATAAGCCGAAGATATCGGTAGAGTTAATATTGAGCAGATCCCCCGGTGAAGGATTTAACCGTGTTATCTCGTTGGAGATATTCATGGCGTATTTTGGATGATAACGAGGCGCAAAAAATGAAAAAGACAGCTATCGCGATTGCAGTGGCACTGGCTGGTTTCGCTACCGTAGCGCAGGCCGCTCCGAAAGATAACACCTGGTACACTGGTGCTAAACTGGGCTGGTCCCAGTACCATGACACTGGTTTCATCAACAACAATGGCCCGACCCATGAAAACCAACTGGGCGCTGGTGCTTTTGGTGGTTACCAGGTTAACCCGTATGTTGGCTTTGAAATGGGTTACGACTGGTTAGGTCGTATGCCGTACAAAGGCAGCGTTGAAAACGGTGCATACAAAGCTCAGGGCGTTCAACTGACCGCTAAACTGGGTTACCCAATCACTGACGACCTGGACATCTACACTCGTCTGGGTGGTATGGTATGGCGTGCAGACACTAAATCCAACGTTTATGGTAAAAACCACGACACCGGCGTTTCTCCGGTCTTCGCTGGCGGTGTTGAGTACGCGATCACTCCTGAAATCGCTACCCGTCTGGAATACCAGTGGACCAACAACATCGGTGACGCACACACCATCGGCACTCGTCCGGACAACGGCATGCTGAGCCTGGGTGTTTCCTACCGTTTCGGTCAGGGCGAAGCAGCTCCAGTAGTTGCTCCGGCTCCAGCTCCGGCACCGGAAGTACAGACCAAGCACTTCACTCTGAAGTCTGACGTTCTGTTCAACTTCAACAAAGCAACCCTGAAACCGGAAGGTCAGGCTGCTCTGGATCAGCTGTACAGCCAGCTGAGCAACCTGGATCCGAAAGACGGTTCCGTAGTTGTTCTGGGTTACACCGACCGCATCGGTTCTGACGCTTACAACCAGGGTCTGTCCGAGCGCCGTGCTCAGTCTGTTGTTGATTACCTGATCTCCAAAGGTATCCCGGCAGACAAGATCTCCGCACGTGGTATGGGCGAATCCAACCCGGTTACTGGCAACACCTGTGACAACGTGAAACAGCGTGCTGCACTGATCGACTGCCTGGCTCCGGATCGTCGCGTAGAGATCGAAGTTAAAGGTATCAAAGACGTTGTAACTCAGCCGCAAGCTTAAGTTCTCGTCTGGTAGAAAAACCCCGCTGCTGCGGGGTTTTTTTTGCCTTTAGTAAATTGAACTGACTTTCGTCAGTTATTCCTTACCCAGCAATGCCTGCAGATCCTGCTTCAGAGAAGACATTTTATTCGCGTATTTCTCTTTGTTTTCCGCATCTTCAATCAGCTGAACAATCGTTTCAGAAAGCGTTTTACCGCGACGCTGCGCAAGACCAGCCAGACGTTGCCAGACAATAAATTCCAGATCGATCGATTTTTTGCGCGTATGCTGGTGTTCCGCATTAAAATGGCGCTTTCGTCTTGCCCGAATGGTTTGCTTCATGCGATTGACCAGTTCCGGATTCATATGCTTGTCAATCCAGCCATTTACCAGCACGGGTTCATTTTCGAGCGAGAGCAACACATCGACGGCTTCCTGGGCGGCACTGGCTTCTATGTAACGGGTGATTAACTCCCCTTCGCGATGCTTCTTCACCAGATACTTCCATTTCCAACCGCTTTCAAGATTTTCAAGTTGTTGATATTTCATAGCGATCTCAATGTTACCGTGTAACTCTTTACAGAATATCAGCTTTTTAGGCCAGTGAAGAAAAGAATCTCCATCCTGTGAGCTTTAACGCCCATGCCAGGAGTATTGTCGGTGCTTTCTACGTGTGCTGTAGTGCCGGTTACGGTATAATCGCGGCTTTGACAACAGACTAAAAAACATCAACTTTGACCATTACGAAACTTGCATGGCGTGACCTGGTTCCTGATACCGATAGCTATCAGGAAATATTTGCTCAGCCACATTTGATTGACGAAAACGATCCTTTATTCAGTGATACTCAACCGCGACTGCAATTCGCACTGGAGCAGTTGCTGCATACGCGAGCATCCTCCTCTTTTATGCTGGCGAAGGCCCCGGAAGAGTCTGAGTATCTGAATCTTATTGCCAATGCCGCGCGTACGCTACAAAGCGATGCAGGCCAACTGGTGGGCGGTCACTATGAGGTTTCCGGCCACTCCATCCGCTTACGTCACGCAGTGAGTGCAGATGATAATTTTGCGACTTTAACGCAAGTTGTCGCTGCCGACTGGGTAGAAGCGGAGCAACTCTTTGGCTGCCTGCGCCAGTTTAATGGCGACATTACCCTGCAGCCTGGTCTGGTGCATCAGGCAAATGGCGGTATTCTCATCATCTCTTTGCGTACACTGCTGGCGCAACCTCTGCTGTGGATGCGGCTGAAAAATATCGTTAACCGCGAGCGTTTTGACTGGGTTGCGTTTGATGAGTCGCGCCCTCTCCCCGTCTCTGTGCCTTCGATGCCATTGAAGCTGAAAGTCATTCTGGTAGGCGAACGCGAATCATTGGCTGATTTCCAGGAGATGGAGCCAGAGCTTTCAGAGCAGGCTATTTATAGCGAATTTGAAGATACTCTGCAGATTGTCGATGCAGAGTCAGTAACCCAGTGGTGTCGCTGGGTGACATTTACCGCCAGACATAATCACTTACCTGCACCGGGAGCGGATGCCTGGCCGGTACTTATCCGCGAAGCAGCACGCTACACCGGTGAACAAGAAACACTTCCGCTTAGCCCGCAGTGGATCCTCCGCCAGTGTAAAGAGGTCGCCTCCCTGTGTGATGGCGACACCTTCTCCGGCGAGCAGCTAAACTTAATGCTGCAGCAGCGTGAATGGCGCGAAGGTTTCCTCGCTGAACGTATGCAGGATGAGATCCTTCAGGAGCAAATCCTGATTGAAACCGAAGGCGAACGCATCGGGCAAATTAACGCCCTTTCGGTCATTGAATTTCCGGGTCATCCACGCGCTTTTGGCGAACCTTCTCGCATTAGCTGCGTTGTGCATATTGGCGATGGTGAATTCACCGACATCGAACGCAAAGCGGAGCTTGGCGGCAATATCCATGCGAAAGGGATGATGATCATGCAAGCGTTCCTGATGTCGGAACTACAGCTTGAGCAACAGATCCCCTTCTCAGCATCGCTGACATTTGAGCAGTCATACAGTGAAGTTGATGGAGATAGTGCCTCGATGGCTGAACTCTGCGCCCTGATAAGCGCCCTCGCCGATGTGCCGGTGAATCAGAGTATCGCTATCACAGGTTCAGTCGATCAGTTCGGTCGCGCCCAGCCGGTCGGTGGTTTAAATGAGAAAATCGAAGGCTTCTTTGCTATTTGCCAGCAACGTGAGTTAACCGGGAAACAAGGTGTCATTATCCCCACAGCTAACGTTCGCCATTTAAGTCTTCACAGTGAACTGGTGAAAGCGGTAGAAGAAGGCAAATTCACCATCTGGGCAGTAGACGATGTGACTGACGCACTGCCGTTATTATTAAATCTGGTGTGGGATGGCGAAGGCCAAACGACGCTGATGCAAACCATCCAGGAACGTATCGCGCAAGCATCGCAACAGGAAGGACGTCACCGTTTTCCATGGCCATTACGTTGGCTGAACTGGTTTATTCCGAACTGATCGGACTTGTTCAGCGTACACGTGTTAGCTATCCTGCGTGCTTCAATAAAATAAGGCTTACAGAGAACATGGTAGATAAACGCGAATCCTATACAAAAGAAGACCTTCTTGCCTCTGGTCGCGGTGAACTGTTTGGCGCTAAAGGCCCGCAATTGCCAGCACCGAACATGCTGATGATGGACCGTGTGGTCAAAATGACCGAAACGGGTGGTAACTTCGACAAAGGGTATGTTGAAGCAGAACTGGATATCAATCCGGATCTGTGGTTCTTCGGATGCCACTTTATTGGCGATCCGGTTATGCCGGGATGCCTGGGCCTGGACGCAATGTGGCAGCTGGTAGGGTTCTACCTCGGCTGGCTGGGCGGCGAAGGTAAAGGCCGCGCGCTGGGCGTTGGCGAAGTGAAATTCACTGGTCAGGTACTGCCGACAGCGAAAAAAGTGACCTACCGTATTCACTTTAAACGCATTGTTAACCGTCGTCTGATTATGGGCCTGGCGGATGGCGAAGTGCTGGTTGATGGTCGTCTTATCTATACCGCCAGCGACCTGAAAGTCGGTCTGTTCCAGGATACGTCTGCCTTCTGATTATAATCAGACAGAGTATCAAAAGGCGAAACCTCCGCAATGCGGAGGTTTCTTTTTAAAGAGACAGAATCAGGCCATTACTACCCTGTCCGCCATGGCTTCTCGCCAGCCTCCCAGCCATTGTGACCTTTGATTCAGCGTCTGATAGGGACACATTTCTTTTGAGCGTCCGGCGATGCCGGCCTGATAACCACGTTGATGTGCCCGTTCCAGGCGATCTCGTTTTTGTCTCTTCATGCCTCGTTTCCCTCATACTGGTTTCTGGTGGAAAAGAAAACAGTGATTACTAAATGTGCAATCACAGTTAAGCAATACCGCGAATCATAACTGCCGTCAATGCGCAAAATTCACGCCACTGTCATATTTGTGAGCTACACGGGCATGTCGGTTGTACAAAAAATGTGAAGAGGAACAAATTTTTCCGCACGTTAGAAACAAAAAAAC
>NZ_SJWV01000159.1:0-9668 GCF_004352695.1 Escherichia sp. KCJ4928 | reverse complement strand
CATACCCCAGATGTTCGTTTAACACTCTGCGGATTTGATGGCGATCTTTATGTATTGCCGGAACAACCACATGTGATGGCGGTTCGTGTGCAAGCTGAAGAATGTATTCCCCAAGGTCTGTTTCAATCACGGGTATCCCGGCTTTCTGAAGAACGGCGTTCATGCCAATTTCCTCAGTCACCATTGATTTGGATTTAACAACCTTCCTGGCGTTTTTTTCTTTCGCCACCTTCAGTATGTAACTGGTTGCATCCTCTCTGGTACGGGCAAAATATACATGCCCGCCATTCGCAGTAACCTTTTCGGACAATTGATACAAATAGGCATCAAGATTTTCCAGAACATGCCGACGAATTTGTTCAGCACGTGAACGCCATTCCTCCCAGTGCCCCAGTTCATCAACCATTTTCTGCCGATTAGTCCCTATGCGCTCCTGTGCGTTAGCAACAGCCTTTCGCATGATCGGATCCTGAATCTGAATACGGATACGCTCTTTAAACCTGATATCACTTGTTTTCAAAGACATTCTGTTTACCTCATCTGTGCATCAGGACTTCAGCAATATGCATCACTTTTACAGGATGCCCTTCACGGTTAAGCCGACCGCCGATGTTTAGCAGGCAACTGGCGTCAGCCCCGATAAGAAAATCAGGTTTAACATCCATAATATGCCCGACTTTCTCTTTCACCATTTCACCAGAGATCTCCGCCATTTTTACAGAGAACGTGCCGCCAAACCCGCAGCACGTTTCCTGAGCATGAAACGGCAGCAGCTCAAGTCCCCGCACATTCTCAAGCAGCAAAAGCGGTTCTCTGGTTACACCCAGTTTACGGGAAAGGCTGCATGAAGGATGGTACACTGCACGGCCATTGAGTCTTGCTCCTACATCAGTGATGCCAAGATGATTTACTATAAATGACGTCAAATCATGCAGGCGTTCAGCTACTTTTTCAGCTCGTGCCGCCCACTCAGGTTCTTCACTGAGATAGCGAGCGTAATTTTTTATCGTGTAAGTGCATGACCCGGCAGGAGATACTACAGGCCAGTCATTCTCTTCCAGCGACGATATGAGATTTTTCATGCCTGGGATGGCATCACGAACATAACCGCCATTTATCGCTGGCTGACCACAACATCCCTGCTTTTCGGGGAAATGGACATTGCAACCCAATTGCTCCAGTAACAGCACACTCTTTTGTGCCATCCGGGATTTAAACGCATCACCAATGCAGGTGACGAAAAAGTTAACATTCACAGAAATTTCTCCTGTTGATTAATATTTCACGTCCTTTTGTTATTTTTTCTCAGGCCATGAACAGGTGGTAGACAAGGCCTACTTTCAGTCCAAGAATAACAATATAAGCAAAGCAGTACTTCAATGTCCCTGACATGATTACGCTACCCTGACCATCCATACGGGTGGCTGAAACTGCGATAGCAATACTCTGAGGAGAAATCATTTTGCCGCCTGTTGCCCCAGATGTGTTAGCGGCAGCCAGCCAGAGTGGGTCCACATGCAATTTTTCAGCCGCAGTGGTCTGCAATTTACCAAACAGAATGTTAGAGTTTGTGTCACTACCAGTAACAAATGTACCAAGAGCGCCGATAACCGGGGCAATGAAGAGGTAGGCCCCACCAGTCAGATCAACAAGGCTCTGTGCCAGAGTGCCAATCAACCCACAGACATCCATTACCGTTGCCATGGCAACAATCGCAGAAATGGCAATAATGGAGTTTTTAAGTTGTTTTACCGTGCTGACAAATACGTTTACCAGGCATGACAGGGATGCTTTCTGAATCAACCCGCCAATAACGCTGGCAATGATGATCAGCACACCGGGGGTTGCGATCCACTCAATCTTCATCGACAGATGGCTGCCGTTACTCAGAGAGAAGCTGAGTGACGAGGCAATCTGAGACATTGCACTTTTTACCGTCGGGAACAGTGGAGAACAAAGAAGAATGAACAGAAAAATCAGGATGTAGATTGAGCACGCACGTAACAATGCACCACGAGAGTATGAAAGTGCGCTGGCACTATCTGCTGAAGCCTCAATAAGGAATTCAGGGGCGGTTTTTTCTTTACGGTTTTTCGCCATAAAGACTATTACTATCAGACTGACAAGACTACCCGCGAAAGCCGGGAGTTCCGCGCCAAGATTAACAGCCACCAGATACTGGGGAATCAATGTACTGACACCACACATCAGGGTAATTAGTCCAACGCCTCGTATAGCCTTCATACCACCACCGATAATCGCGACGATGACGAAAGGAAGCAGAATGTTGAACAGTGCCAGTTGAAGAATAATTGTCCCGCTGAGTGTGGTTACAGGTAAATTAACTTGTTCAGCAAGTACAGAGACAGGTATACCTACTGCCCCAAACGCTGTAGGGACTGTATTAGCAACCAGTGATGCAATCGCTGCTTTTAGTGGGTTAAAGCCCAGAGCAATCAGTATACCAATGGGGATTGCTACCGCTGTACCGTATCCGGCTGCCGCCTCAAGAAATCCACCAAAACACCATGAGATAAGAAGTACCTGGATACGTTTGTCATCACTAACGCTCGCGAGAACATTTCTCAGAATATCCATGCTTTTTGTCGCATTCATCAGGTTATAGCTGTAAATGGCTGCCAGGATGACAATCACAATTGGCCACAGACCTTTGATTGCTCCATATACAACAGCAAACCCCATATCCTGAACAGGAGTGTTCCAGAAAAAACCGCCCAGAATCAGCGTGATAAAGAGAGTGCTAAGCACGGCATAATGTATGGGCATTTTGACTTTCAGAATCAAAATGATCATCGCCAGAAGCGGTGTAAGTCCCAGTAAAAAAAGCAGGTAATCGTGCATGTCATTTCCTCAAACGAAAACAAAGTCAGCATCATTACTGTGGATATTGATAGTCTCCACACCCTGTCGGACGAGAGCGTTTAGTTATCAGGGGGAGAATGAGTATCGCCTCCAAAATTGGGATGTTCTTATAAAGTATTTTTTAGTTTAAAAAATATAGCTGAATCGTTTCATTGTTATCTTCCATGAATAAATGTTATGGAATAATACTTTTTGGGTATTTTTTGTTTATACGTGTAACACTTGTGTGCTATCCCGATATAACCTTAAGACTGGTGTTGCAACTGGAGCTCGTCGAAAATCAACGCCCAAATCCTCGACAAATGGAGAAAGAGAATGAGCAATATCACCAGGAATAGTTTAGTTGTAGCAGGCGTTCTGGCTGCGCTTATGGCAGGGAATGTTGCGTTGGCATCTGATGTGCCTACTGAAGTGACTCTAATAGAAAAACAAACGCTGGTACGTAACAACGGTGCAGAGGTTCAGTCAGAGCAGGACACTGACTGTCGTCTGAGAGGAAGTGGATAAAGCCGGAGCAAGAGAGCCAAATCATGATCGATTCGAATGCCAAACTATGATCGATTCAGATGCCATTTTGCACACTGGCAACAAGACGTATCAGAGGTATATGTCTGTACATCATTCGTTCAAGCGCATCGCCAATATTTTTTAGCAGATGCCATCGATCGGCCACCTGTCTGGCCTGAGGTGCACCTTCTCGTGCTGCTGTCGCATAGACTCCACTGCGATCACGCGAGACAATCTGTATTTCCGGATATTTTCTGAACCAGGTCGCCAGCGTACGCTGATCACGGCCGGGAAGCAGGACGAGGGGACGGTGAGTATCAAGATTGACGATTAACGTACCGTAACGGTGGCCCCGATGCCACGCCCACTCATCAATACCGACATGAGGCGCGCCTGACTGTTTCGTCTCCGGGGTATTGATAACCCTGCGAAGGAGAGTATCAGCACTGCAACGGAGACCCACTGCCGTTGCTGCCCGTTTCCCGGCCTCACCTCCGGCGATTAATTCCAGTTGACGTTGTAAATTTTGTAACGCCTGTGAAGACTGTTGGTGTGAACCGGCGAAGGGAGCAAGCGACTCGGCAAAAATTTTACGTGAACAAGCCGGGTTACGGCAGTACCAGTGGCGGACGGAAAATACAAGCCATAGCGTATGTCCTGAGCAGGGTAGATGCTGTATCCGGCGCCGACGACAACTATGAACAGAGTCGCTACGCTTAAAGCATTCAGGACATTGTGCTGTTTTGCGTTTTCCGTGGAGATGGAGGGTTATACCGTCAGAGCTAATAATTTGTCGACTGCATCGCCATCCGCAAGGTAACTGTAGAAGTGTCTTAAGAGAGTGCATTGAGTTGCCCATGACTTAAAACAGCTTAGATCTTTGTTCACCAGAAAGTTTCATCCATTTTCTTCCATCCAGGTTGCGGAAGAACCACTTTTCATCCGTCGTTGACACAACGGCGCGACACCGGATATCCGCAGTCCTGCTTACCTGAATAAAACCCGGGGTATTGATTGTGAGCGGTGGGACGAAATCGCACGGAGGTGTCAATCAACCACACGCGTGTGTCGTCTCCGTATTTATCAGTGTCTCAGGACGGTTAATCCCGGGGGCAACATTTATGGAGGCCCAGTGCGCGCTGATGACCGTCACTTCTGACCTGCTCCCGATATGCCGGAATATAACGGTCAGAGAGGCATATTTCGATGCTCCTATTCTGGATCAGTTGGTTATGGATGCCATAGGCTATGTAAGCGCTTTGTGTCACCGGACGAAACGGCGCAGTACCAGAAGCACCCAGGATGTGGAACAGGTTTATTGGTTACCTGACAGCGAAGATAGACTCAAAGAGCAGTCCTGAACGTTCAGTGATTTTTCCTGCGTTCGTCGTGGTGTACGCAATCAGGAATCCCGTTATCTCATTGTGAAATGCAAGAAGTGCGACTGAAGGTGAATGCGCCCAAAATCCGTTCGAGAGTGCAAAATCATTTTTATGAAAAACATGCATTGTACATCGAAAATCTTACTTATGGCGCTTGGCTACAATTGCATGCTTGGTAATATAGATTATAAAACACCAGACTAGCTGCCTAGTAAGTAATGTAATAGCAGAGGAAATATCACGATGGATCTTGTAGATAGTGTCGAAGCTGGTAAGCTGACGATCAGAGAATTGATTGATGCCCTGGTGAAAGATAAAAATTACACAGCTTCCAAGTGGGAGCAGCGATACCGGGAATTTACGACCTTGCTACAACAAACCTCAACTTTTGCTGAGCCTGAAACGGATGATTTAGTCAAGAGGCTCTGGTATGAACGTGATAACGGTATTGCCAGTATTCGTCAGGGCGTTCCATCATTAGCAGAATATCAGCAAAGCCTCCCATTGCTTAGAGAACTCACCGAACGTGTTCGTCAACAACCAAATGAAGCTACCTACCAATACGTAGGCAGTGCACTGCAGCAGGCCAAAGAGATCGGACAGCTTAAACGCATGTATTGGAGTTTAAGAAATCGTGTCTTTGCCGCGTTCTCGCCAGAAAACTACACCAGTACTGTGGATGAGAATGCTTTCAATAAAGCAGCAGAATTCCTAAATCAACGCTTCCATCTCGGTTTGGTACTGACTGGAAATTGGTTACAGAAAAACTATGAATTGAAACAAGCCATACACGCCCAATCTCCTGACACAGATCCCTATTACGTGAATATGGCTATCTGGCATATCTATGAATTGCTCCGTGAGCGCGATAATGAACAGAAGCAAGAGAAAGTAGCAAGCAGTGAGCCCATCGAGAACAAGACTATTCCACATTCACCAACTAACGTGATCTTCTTTGGCCCCCCAGGCACTGGCAAGACCTTCACGTTGCAGCAAAAAATGAAAGAGTATACTTCTCATGCAGTTCCTGCTGATCGTGAAGCCTGGCTGGATTCTCGTCTTGAATCGTTGAACTGGATGCAGGTTATAACGCTGGTGCTGCTCGATCTTGGGAAACTAGCCAAAGTTCGCCAAATTATTGAACATATTTGGTTTCGACGTAAGGCATTATTAAACGGTCGTAATGGCAATCTATCGAATACTGCCTGGGAGGCTTTGCAAGCCTATACAATTCCCGAATCGTTAACTGTTAATTATAAAAATCGGCGTGAGCCTGCCGTATTTGACAAAACAGGTAACAGCGAATGGTTTCTAGTTGATTCACAGCTCGAGCAAGTGGAGGATTTGTTAGCGCTCCACGCCGAACTTAAACGTGGTCCAAAATCTGCCGAAGCCATCCAGCGTTTTGCGGTGGTTACGTTCCACCAATCTTACGGCTATGAAGAATTTATTGAAGGTATGCGTGCACGCTCTGACGAGAGTGGCAATATATCTTATCCCATTGAGCCGGGTATTTTTATGCGCCTTTGCCAACGTGCTAATGCCGATCCAGCACATCGCTACGCCATTTTCATTGATGAGATCAATCGCGGAAACATATCCAAGATCTTTGGCGAACTAATCTCACTCATTGAAGTAGACAAGCGTGCTGGTATGCCCGATGCAATGAGTCTTCAACTGTCTTATAGCGGTGAGCACTTTAGCGTGCCCGCCAATGTCGACATCATCGGAGCCATGAATACAGCAGACCGTTCTTTAGCTCTGCTGGACACGGCTTTGCGCCGTCGCTTTGACTTTGTCGAAATGATGCCAGATCTTTCTTTACTGAGTGGAGCTAAGGTGAAAGGCATAGAGCTTGAGTCGTTGTTAGAAAAACTCAATAGCCGCATCGAAGCTCTTTACGATCGTGAGCATACACTAGGACATGCATTCTTTATGCCGGTAAAAAATGCTCTCGATACCGGTGATGAAGAAACTGCGTTTAAACAATTGAAGATCGCATTTCAGAAAAAGATCATTCCGCTTTTACAGGAATACTTTTTCGATGACTGGAACAAGATCCGGTTGGTGCTGGCAGACAATCAAAAGCAAGACGACAACCAGCAATTCGTGATTGAGAAAACTGACGATCTCGATACGCTTTTTGGTAACAACCATGGTTTACGACGCCATAATCAGCAATCAACAACTTACGAGCTCAAAGATTTCGATCAAGGGGTCTGGAATATGCCAAAGGCTTATCGTTCAATTTATCAGCCACAGCGGACCACTCCTGATGAGCAGGTCGTAAACCATGAGTGAAGTTATCTCAATTTTTGAATATGACCTGTTGGGGAGTGGAAAAGCGGCTTCAGTTGGCGCAAAGTTGGTGCCTCAACAGGTCTTTGATTATTTAGAAACACTTAGCCTAACAAGTGAGCAAGGAAGCCAGTTTCTTAAACTCACCTCTCGTTCAGGTTTCAAATTGCTGCAGGTGCAAAACTACGCGGGGATGCTTTCTACACCTCACGGTTTGCAGCTTGAGATACTGCCCAAGATTGGTAAAAACCTCACGCTTGCGAGTGCGCGAGAAACATTCATTACGATGCTAAGTCACCTGCCTGGGTTTCGACACATTCAAACCCAGCAGGCCACTATTCAGGCGCAACGCATGCCTTTACTCGAGATTTTTATCAGCCAATTTTTGCAAAGCGTCAGCCAATTGCTTAAACAAGGTTTACGCTCCGACTATGTGAGCGAGAAAGGTAATCTGGCTTTTATGAAGGGCAAACTGATGCTCTCTGCACAACTGCGACATAACGCGGTAAATCGCCATAAGTTTTGTGTCGATTATGATGAGTATATGCCTGATTGTGCTGCCAATCGGCTCTTACACTCCACACTGGATAAGTTACTTAGTCTGAAGCTGTCATCAGAGAATCAACGCTGGCTTTACGAACTGCGCTTTGCTTTTGACGGTATTCCACTTAGTAGGGATATAGAGAGCGATCTGAACAGCTTACGCATTGAGCGTGGTATGACTCATTACAGCGAGCCAATAGCTTGGGCGCAGTTGATCCTGAGAGGAATGAGCCCAAGTGCATTGCAAGGAAACACCAAAGCGATATCACTTTTGTTTCCTATGGAAGCGGTATTTGAATCCTTTGTGGCACAGACCCTACCCTACGAATTACCTTCTCACCTAAAAGTTTTTTCTCAAGCAGCAACGTATTCTTTGGTAAAGCATGGACTTAAAGATTGCTTTAAGCTTCGCCCAGACTTGCTGATTCAATCTCGGCAACCGATTCAAACCAAAATGGTGATGGATACAAAATGGAAGCAGGTGAATAGCAGCCAGCAAAAAAAATTACTTTATGGGCTAGCGCAATCCGACTTCTATCAAATGTTTGCCTACGGCCAAAAATACCTTGGCGGAACAGGCGAAATGTACCTGATTTACCCTGCGCATGATGACTTTAGCCAACCGATACCGCAGCACTTTGCTTTTTCAGAGACTTTAAAATTATGGGTTGTGCCATACCGGATAATGGCAAAACGTGGTGAGAGGATGATGTGGGCAAGTGATGTGTTAGCTACATAGTGACTAAGCCATTTGGAATGGGCCAGTCCAAAACATCGACGCTGTCTCAGGCAAAGTGGTTGTGTTGACAGGAATGGAGACAGTAGTCCCTCATTAACCCTGACTCGAAGCCGCTGCCGCTAGCAAGACGCTCTTATCAAAAGTACAATCAAAACCCTAAAACAGCCCTTTTAGAATTACGTTTAACAGGATTTATAGTGAATAAACAACAGATTGCTGCAAAAATCTGGGAATCTGCCAACCAGATGCGGTCTAAAATTGAAGCTAACGAATACAACGATTACATACTCGGTTTTATCTTCTACAAGTACCTAAGCGACCAGTTGGTGCGGTTTGTCACCAGACAAGGTGATGACACCCGAAGCTGGATCGTCGTTCATCGGACTGTGAAGACATACTTAAAGAGCTGATATGGGCGTTCAGTGATTTCGTCCGCGATCGTCGTGGTGTGCGCGATCCGGAAGCCCTTTATCTCATTGGAATACTTGCTATACCACACTTTCCTTGCAGTCATCATCGAAAAGCCACCTATTGGTAGTGTTACTGTGGTTTTTGAGGTAAAAATAGTGACAGCAAAATCTGAGCAGCACAACAAGAGACGTAAAGAATGGAACTGTTAGGATAACTTGACTAACAATACTTCGGTACAAGAATTACAATCATTAGAAATCTACTTTTTGATAAATATCGTTGTGAGAAATAGATGAATAAAAAAGATCAGTTACAAAGACTAATTGATAAATACAAAAGCGATATTGATTATTATCGTTCTGCCAGATACAACGAAACTCAACTAAGAACGGATTTTTTAGATCAACTATTCCTTATTCTCGGTTGGGACATAACGAACGCAGCAGGAAAACCAACAAACGAACGCGAAGTGCTTGTAGAGGAAGGTTTAAAAGCCCGAGCAGGTGAAAATACTAAAAAGCCAGACTACACGTTTAGACTCTTCTCTGAGCGTAAATTTTTCCTTGAAGCCAAAAAGCCTAGTGTTGATATATCAACTACTATAGAACCAGCTCTACAAGTTAGACGATACGGATTCACAGCCAAATTAAAAATTTCTGTGTTGTCGAATTTCGAGTATACGGCAATTTATGATTGCTCTAATCAGGTTAAAGAAACTGATTCAGTAGCAAACTCTAGAATCAAGTTGTATCACTTCACTGAACTCGTAGATAAGTTTGATGAAATTAATAATCTTATCGGTCGAGAAAGTGTTTACACTGGTCATTTTGACAATGAATGGTCAGAAATTGAAAATAAGATACTGAGATTCAGTGTTGATGATCTATTCCTCAAGCAAATTAATG
>NZ_SJWV01000158.1:0-9744 GCF_004352695.1 Escherichia sp. KCJ4928 | reverse complement strand
AGTTATGAATGCGGTGGCTGAATAAAGCTATTTTTATTCATCGAGAAAATAGCCATACTGACGCCTTCAATGGATATTGATATTCACTACAGATATTGTTCGCAGCAGACAGGATGTATTTAATATGCCAACAGTTCTCTCTCGCATGGCGATGCAACTCAAAAAAACAGCCTGGATAATTCCCGTCTTCATGGTTTCGGGATGCTCATTATCTCCGGCAATCCCGGTGATCGGTGCTTATTATCCCAGCTGGTTTTTCTGCGCCATTGCCAGCCTTATTTTGATGCTCATCACGAGGCGAGTTATTCAGCGGGCAAATATCAATCTGGCATTTGTCGGAATTATTTATACCGCCCTTTTTGCTCTCTACGCCATGCTGTTCTGGCTGGCATTTTTCTAATCTATTTGAGACGCGCTCATGGAAAGTACGCCGAAAAAAGCTCCTCGCAGTAAATTCCCTGCTCTGTTAGTGGTTGCATTGGCGCTGGTTGCCCTTGTTTTCGTTATCTGGCGCGTAGACAGTGCGCCATCAACTAATGACGCTTACGCGTCAGCAGATACCATTGATGTGGTGCCGGAAGTCAGCGGCCGCATTGTAGAACTGGCGGTCACCGACAACCAGGCAGTCAAACAGGGCGATTTGCTGTTCCGCATTGACCCGCGCCCGTACGAAGCCAATCTGGCGAAAGCTGAAGCCTCCCTCGCGGCGCTGGATAAGCAAATTATGCTCACCCAGCGTAGCGTTGATGCGCAACAGTTTGGTGCCGACTCGATTAATGCCACGGTAGAAAAAGCCCGTGCCGCCGCGAAACAGGCCACAGATACATTACGCCGCACCGAGCCATTACTGAAAGAGGGTTTTGTCTCAGCGGAAGACGTTGACCGTGCAAGAACTGCGCAGCGCGCCGCAGAAGCCGATCTTAATGCCGTATTGTTACAGGCGCAGTCAGCCGCCAGCGCCGTCAGCGGCGTGGATGCATTAGTTGCCCAGCGTGCGGCGGTCGAAGCGGATATTGCCCTGACCAAACTGCATCTGGAAATGGCGACCGTTCGCGCGCCGTTTGATGGCCGGGTCATTTCCCTCAAAACCTCCGTCGGGCAGTTTGCATCTACGATGCGCCCTATTTTTACCCTAATCGATACTCGTCACTGGTACGTGATCGCCAACTTCCGCGAAACCGATCTGAAAAATATTCGCTCAGGTACACCCGCAACGATTCGCCTGATGAGTGACAGCGGCAAAACCTTCGAGGGTAAAGTGGATTCGATTGGCTACGGCGTGCTACCGGATGACGGCGGCCTGGTGCTGGGCGGCCTGCCGAAAGTTTCTCGCTCTATTAACTGGGTCCGCGTTGCCCAGCGTTTTCCGGTCAAAATCATGGTCGATAAACCTGACCCGGAAATGTTCCGCATCGGCGCTTCGGCAGTCGCTAATCTTGAGCCGCAATAATGAGCGCGCTCAACTCCCTGCCATTACCGGTGGTCAGGCTGCTGGCGTTCTTTCATGAAGAGTTAAGCGAGCGGCGACCCGGCCGCGTGCCGCAGATCGTGCAACTCTGGGTAGGCTGCCTGCTGGTGATTCTGATCTCGATGACTTTTGAGATCCCTTTTGTGGCGTTATCGCTGGCAGTGCTGTTTTACGGTATTCAGTCGAACGCGTTTTACACCAAATTTGTCGCGATCTTGTTTGTGGTTGCCACGGTGCTGGAGATCGGCAGCCTGTTTTTGATCTACAAATGGTCATACGGCGAACCGTTGATCCGATTGATCATCGCCGGGCCGATCCTGATGGGCTGTATGTTTTTGATGCGCACCCATCGGCTGGGACTGGTCTTTTTCGCTGTCGCCATTGTCGCCATTTACGGGCAAACCTTCCCCGCCATGCTCGACTATCCGGAAGTGGTCGTGCGCTTAACGCTGTGGTGTATCGTTGTTGGCCTCTATCCAACCTTGCTGATGACGTTAATCGGCGTGCTGTGGTTTCCCAGTCGTGCCATTACGCAAATGCATCAAGCGCTTAATGATCGGCTTGATGATGCCATTAGTCACCTGACGGACAGCCTCGCACCGCTACCCGAAACGCGGATTGAAAGAGAGGCGCTGGCGCTGCAAAAACTGAATGTCTTTTGTCTCGCGGACGATGCCAACTGGCGAACTCAAAGCGCATGGTGGCAAAGCTGCGTGGCAACGGTAACCTACATTTACTCGACGCTGAATCGCTACGATCCCACCTCTTTTGCTGATTCTCAGGCAATTATTGAATTTCGGCAAAAATTAGCCTCAGAAATCAATAAGCTGCAGCATGCCGTTGCTGAAGGTCAGTGCTGGCAAAGCGACTGGCGGATCACTGAAAGTGAAGCGATGGCGGCACGGGAATGTAACCTGGAGAATATCTGCCAGACGTTGTTACAACTGGGCCAGATGGACCCGAATACGCCGCCAACGCCCGCCGCCAAACCGCCATCAATGGTCGCCGATGCTTTTACCAATCCAGACTATATGCGCTACGCGGTAAAAACACTGCTCGCCTGTTTGATCTGTTACACCTTCTACAGCGGCGTGGACTGGGAAGGCATTCACACCTGTATGCTGACATGCGTGATCGTCGCTAACCCAAATGTCGGTTCGTCGTACCAGAAGATGGTGCTGCGTTTTGGCGGGGCCTTTTGCGGCGCGATTCTGGCGCTGTTATTCACGCTACTGGTCATGCCCTGGCTGGACAATATTGTCGAATTGCTGTTTGTGCTGGCACCGATTTTCCTGTTGGGCGCATGGATTGCCACCAGCTCTGAACGCTCTTCTTATATCGGCACACAGATGGTGGTCACCTTCGCGCTCGCCACGCTCGAAAACGTTTTTGGCCCGGTGTACGACCTGGTGGAAATTCGCGATCGCGCCATGGGTATCATCATTGGTACCGTGGTGTCCGCGGTGATTTACACCTTTGTCTGGCCTGAAAGTGAAGCGCGCACACTGCCGCAAAAACTGGCTGGCACGCTGGGTATGTTAAGTAAAGTAATGCGGATCCCACGCCAGCAGGAAGTCACGGCTCTGCGCACTTATCTGCAAATTCGTATCGGTCTGCATGCGGCGTTTAATGCCTGTGAAGAGATGTGCCAACGCGTGGCGCTGGAGCGTCAACTGGACAGCGAAGAACGCGCCTTACTGATTGAACGTTCGCAAACGGTTATTCGTCAGGGCCGCGATATTCTTCACGCCTGGGATGCCACCTGGAACTCGGCGCAGGCGCTGGATAACGCACTACAGCCGGACAGAGCAGGTCAGTTTGCCGACGCCCTGGAGAAATACGCTGCCGGTCTGGCAACCGCACTCAGCCGTTCTCCTCAAATAACGCTTGAAGAGACACCCGCCTCGCAGGCCATCCTGCCCACCTTATTAAAACAGGAGCAACACGTCTGCCAGCTTTTCGCCCGCTTGCCAGACTGGACAGCCCCGGCATTAACGCCCGCCACGGAACAGGCACAAGGAGCCACGCAATGATCAATCGTCAACTTTCACGTCTGCTGTTGTGCAGCATTCTCGGCAGCACGACGCTGATTTCCGGCTGTGCCCTGGTACGTAAGGATTCTGCACCTCATCAACAGCTCAAACCGGAACAAATCAAACTGGCCGACGATATTCATCTTGCCAGCTCCGGCTGGCCGCAGGCGCAGTGGTGGAAACAACTCAATGACCCGCAGCTGGATGCGCTGATCCAACGGACGCTAAGTGGTTCACACACCCTCGCCGAAGCGAAACTGCGGGAAGAAAAAGCGCAGTCCCAGGCCGATTTGTTAGATGCCGGTTCACAATTACAGGTCGCAGCGTTAGGGATGCTCAACCGCCAACGCGTCTCGGCGAACGGCTTTTTAAGCCCTTATGCGATGGATGCGCCCGCACTGGGTATGGACGGGCCGTACTATACGGAAGCCACAGTAGGTTTGTTTGCCGGACTGGATCTTGATTTGTGGGGTGTGCATCGCTCAGCGGTTGCCGCCGCCATTGGCGCGCATAATGCCGCGCTGGCAGAAACCGCAGCAGTAGAGCTATCGCTGACCACGGGCGTAGCGCAGCTTTATTACAGTATGCAGGCCAGCTATCAGATGCTCGATCTGTTAGAACAAACTCGCGATGTGATTGATTACGCGGTGAAAGCGCACCAGAGTAAAGTGGCGCACGGTCTGGAAGCACAAGTGCCTTTCCACGGCGCGCGGGCACAGATTCTGGCGGTCGATAAACAAATTGCTGCCGTCAAAGGGCAAATCACCGAAACGCGAGAATCTCTGCGTGCATTGATTGGCGCGGGGGCCAGCGATATGCCGGAGATCAAACCGGTGGCATTACCACGAGTCCAGACCGGCATTCCGGCGACACTCTCTTATGAATTGCTCGCCAGACGCCCGGATCTGCAAGCCATGCGCTGGTATGTTCAGGCGTCATTAGATCAGGTGGATTCCGCGCGGGCGCTGTTCTACCCGAGCTTTGATATCAAAGCGTTTTTCGGCCTTGATGCCATCCACCTGGATACCTTATTCAAAAAAACCAGTCGCCAGTTCAACTTCATCCCGGGTCTGAAATTGCCGCTGTTTGACGGTGGACGGTTGAATGCCAATCTCGAAGGCACGCGCGCCGCCAGCAACATGATGATTGAACGTTACAACCAGTCAGTACTGAACGCGGTGCGTGACGTTGCCGTCAACGGCACGCGTCTGCAAACGCTCAACGACGAGCGAGAAATGCAGGCTGAACGCGTGGAAGCAACGCGCTTCACCCAGCGCGCTGCCGAGGCCGCCTATCAGCGCGGCTTAACCAGCCGCTTACAGGCCACTGAAGCCCGGTTGCCAGTACTTGCCGAAGAGATGTCATTACTGATGCTGGACAGCCGCCGGGTGATCCAAAGCATTCAGTTGATGAAATCGCTGGGCGGCGGGTATCAGGCGGCTCCCGTCGTCGAGAAAAAATAAAATGTCTGCCGCGTGATGGCTGTCACGCGGTATTTCGTTTCGTCACGTCAAAACTGACGACAGCCTGTTTTTCGTCAGAGTTTTGAATAAATAGTGCCCGTAATATCAGGGAATGACCCCAAATAAAATGTGGCATAAAAGATGCATACTGTAGTCGAGAGCGCGTATGCGTGATTTGATTAACTGGAGCGAGACCGATGAAAAAAGTCGTCACGGTTTGCCCCTATTGCGCATCAGGTTGCAAAATCAACCTGGTCGTCGATAACGGCAAAATCGTCCGGGCGGAGGCAGCGCAGGGGAAAACCAACCAGGGTACCCTGTGTCTGAAGGGTTATTATGGCTGGGATTTCATTAACGATACCCAGATCCTGACCCCGCGCCTGAAAACCCCCATGATCCGTCGCCAGCGTGGCGGCAAACTCGAACCTGTTTCCTGGGATGAGGCACTGAATTACGTTGCCGAGCGCCTGAGCGCCATCAAAGAGAAGTACGGTCCGGATGCCATCCAGACGACCGGCTCCTCGCGTGGTACGGGTAACGAAACCAACTATGTAATGCAAAAATTTGCGCGCGCCGTTATTGGTACCAATAACGTTGACTGCTGCGCTCGTGTCTGACACGGCCCATCGGTTGCAGGTCTGCACCAATCGGTCGGTAATGGCGCAATGAGCAATGCTATTAACGAAATTGATAATACCGATTTAGTGTTCGTTTTCGGGTACAACCCGGCGGATTCCCACCCAATCGTGGCGAATCACGTAATTAACGCTAAACGTAACGGGGCGAAAATTATCGTCTGCGATCCGCGCAAAATTGAAACCGCGCGCATTGCTGACATGCACATTGCACTGAAAAACGGCTCGAACATCGCGCTGTTGAATGCGATGGGCCATGTCATTATTGAAGAAAATCTGTACGACAAAGCGTTCGTCGCTTCCCGTACAGAAGGCTTTGAAGAGTATCGTAAAATCGTTGAAGGCTACACGCCGGAGTCGGTTGAAGATATCACCGGCGTCAGCGCCAGTGAGATTCGTCAGGCGGCACGGATGTATGCCCAGGCGAAAAGCGCCGCCATCCTGTGGGGCATGGGTGTAACCCAGTTCTACCAGGGCGTGGAAACCGTGCGTTCTCTGACCAGCCTCGCGATGCTGACCGGTAACCTCGGTAAGCCGCATGCGGGTGTAAACCCGGTTCGTGGTCAGAACAACGTGCAGGGTGCCTGCGATATGGGCGCGCTGCCGGATACGTATCCGGGATACCAGTACGTGAAAGATCCGGCTAACCGCGAGAAATTCGCCAAAGCCTGGGGCGTGGAAAGCCTGCCTGCTCATACCGGTTATCGCATCAGCGAGCTGCCGCACCGCGCAGCGCATGGCGAAGTGCGTGCCGCGTACATTATGGGCGAAGATCCGCTGCAAACTGACGCGGAGCTGTCGGCAGTACGTAAAGCCTTTGAAGATCTGGAACTGGTTATCGTTCAGGACATCTTTATGACCAAAACCGCGTCGGCGGCGGATGTTATTTTACCGTCAACGTCGTGGGGCGAGCATGAAGGCGTGTTTACTGCGGCTGACCGTGGCTTCCAGCGTTTCTTCAAAGCAGTTGAACCGAAATGGGATCTGAAAACGGACTGGCAAATCATCAGTGAAATCGCCACCCGTATGGGTTATCCGATGCACTACAACAACACCCAGGAGATCTGGGATGAGTTGCGTCATCTGTGCCCGGATTTCTACGGTGCGACTTACGAGAAAATGGGCGAACTGGGCTTCATTCAGTGGCCTTGCCGCGATACTTCAGATGCCGATCAGGGGACTTCTTATCTGTTTAAAGAGAAGTTTGATACCCCGAACGGTCTGGCGCAGTTCTTCACCTGCGACTGGGTAGCGCCAATCGACAAACTCACCGACGAGTACCCGATGGTACTGTCAACGGTGCGTGAAGTTGGTCACTACTCTTGCCGTTCGATGACCGGTAACTGTGCGGCACTGGCGGCGCTGGCTGATGAACCTGGCTACGCACAAATCAATACCGAAGACGCCAAACGTCTGGGTATTGAAGATGAGGCATTGGTTTGGGTGCACTCGCGTAAAGGCAAAATTATCACCCGTGCGCAGGTCAGCGATCGTCCGAACAAAGGGGCGATTTACATGACCTACCAGTGGTGGATTGGTGCCTGTAACGAGCTGGTTACCGAAAACTTAAGCCCGATTACGAAAACGCCGGAATACAAATACTGCGCCGTGCGCGTCGAGCCGATCGCCGATCAGCGCGCCGCCGAGCAGTACGTGATTGACGAGTACAACAAGTTGAAAACTCGCCTGCGCGAAGCGGCACTGGCGTAATACAGTCCTTTCTACAGCCTCCTTTCGGAGGCTGTTTTTTTATCCATTCGAACTCTTTATACTGGTTACTCCCTACCCAATCGTATTATCAAAATGAAAAAAATTATCGCATTGATGTTGTTTTTGACATTCTTTGCCCACGCGAACGACTCCGAGCCTGGCAGCCAGTATTTAAAGGCAGCAGAGGCCGGGGACCGACGCGCACAATATTTTCTTGCCGACAGCTGGTTTAGCTCCGGCGATTTGAGCAAAGCCGAATATTGGGCACAGAAAGCCGCCGACAGCGGTGATGCTGATGCCTGCGCGCTGCTGGCGCAGATCAAAATCACCAATCCGGTCAGTCTGGACTATCCACAAGCAAAAGTTCTTGCAGAGAAAGCGGCGCAAGCGGGCAGTAAAGAAGGTGAAGTAACGCTGGCGCATATTCTGGTAAATACTCAAGCGGGTAAACCGGATTATCCAAAGGCGATTTCGCTGTTAGAAAACGCCTCGGAAGATCTGGAGAACGACTCTGCCGTCGATGCCCAAATGCTGCTTGGTTTGATTTACGCCAACGGCGTGGGCATTAAGGCCGACGATGACAAGGCAACCTGGTATTTCAAACGCAGCTCTGCAATTTCCCGAACCGGTTATTCCGAGTACTGGGCGGGAATGATGTTCTTAAACGGTGAGGAAGGTTTTATCGAGAAGAACAAACAAAAGGCGCTGCACTGGTTGAACCTGAGCTGTATGGAAGGGTTTGATACCGGGTGTGAAGAGTTTGAAAAATTAACCAACGGTTAAGGTAGGCCTGATAAGACGCACCAGCGTCGCATCAGGCATCCACACATTGCCGGGTGGATAACCCCGGCAATCTTCAATTATTGATCCGCAGTTTTATCAAATTTGCCCAGCACTTCACGCTCATAAGCCAGCGCCTTTTTGCGGTCAAATTTGTGTTCCCACTTGGCAATCACCAGCACCGCCAGCGCATTACCCACCACGTTCAGCGCAGTACGCGCCATGTCGAGGATACGGTCAACACCAGCAATAAACGCCAGGCCTTCCAGCGGAATACCTACGCTACCCAGCGTTGCCAGCAACACCACAAACGACACGCCCGGCACGCCAGCAATCCCTTTCGAGGTCACCATCAGCGTCAGCACCAGAATGATTTCCTGCCAGATGGACAGGTCAATGCCATACAGCTGAGCGATGAAAATAGCGGCAATACTTTGATACAGCGTCGAACCATCAAGGTTAAAAGAGTAACCGGTCGGCACCACGAAGCTGGTGATCGACGCCGGTGCTCCGTAGGCTTCCATCTTCTCAATAATTCGCGGCAGTACGCTTTCAGAGCTGGCAGTGGAGTACGCCAGAATCAGCTCATCTTTCAGAATACGAATCAGGATCCAGACGCTTAACCCGCACAGGCGCGCCACAATTCCCAGCACTACCAGCGCGAAGAACAGAATGGCGAAATGCACCAGCAGCACCAGTTTCGCCAGTGGCCACAGAGAAGAGAAACCAAAGTTAGCCACCGTCACCGCAATCAGCGCAAACACACCCACCGGTGCATAACGCATCACCATGTGAGTCACTTTAAACATGGTTTCAGAGATGGAGCGGAACACGGTCACCAGCGGTTCACGATGCGTCGCGGGCAGGGAGGAAAGCCCCAGACCAAACAGCACCGAGAAGAAGATGATCGGCAGCATTTCGCCTTTCGCCATCGACGCCACAATGTTCGTCGGCACCAGCGACAAAATCGTGCCCATAATGCCGTGGGAACTGCTTTGTACCGCTTCCGTAGTGCTCTGATATTTCGAGATATCGACGGTCGCCAGCTGCGACATATCCACCCCGGCACCGGGCTGGAAGACGTTCGCCAGAGTGATCCCCAAAATGATGGCGACGGTGGTGATCACCTCGAAGTAAATAATGGTTTTCGCGCCAATACGCCCGAGCTGTTTGGCATCACCAACACCCGCGATACCCACCACCAGCGTGGAGATCACAATCGGCACAACAATCATTTTGATCAGATGGATGAAGATATCACCCGCCGGAGAGAGCAAATTGACGACCAGCCAGTCGCGGCTGTCGCTATGGTAGTGCAGGTAGCTTCCCAGGAGAATGCCCAGCACCATAGCAAACAGAATCTGCCAGGCCAGGCTGAATTTTATACTTTTCATCAGAATAACTTCCTCAATGGAGCGCCGTTCCCCGTTCAGAAACGCGAGAACGTGACATACTGCCAGGGCATGAATTGTGTTGCGTTGGTTTGTAGATTTTTTTAACGCTTATGATCAGTATCATTTGCGCGGTATGTTGCGCAACCCTTTAACAACAGAGCTTTTCGCTGCATTAATGCATAATAACGCGAGTTTATGGCAGGATTAATGAATAACCATTTGTTATGGAAAGATTTTTATTTGTTTAATCTGCAATAATAC
>NZ_SJWV01000157.1:0-9823 GCF_004352695.1 Escherichia sp. KCJ4928 | reverse complement strand
ATTTAAGCCAGGAATAAATTAGCTTCCCGTTCATCATTTTTGTGATCTTGCGCACATCTTTGAGATAACGCACTTTCTTCACCAGTACGTTGCACGCTTCGTCAGCAGAAGATTGCAACAATCTTTCAGAAGGCCGCGAATCCCCCGTTTTGTCGTGGTAATGTATGCACTTTGTGTTAGACGGGATAGGTTTTTAAGATGGAAAAACTGCGGGTAGGAATCGTTTTTGGTGGTAAATCAGCGGAACATGAAGTGTCTCTGCAATCGGCAAAAAACATTGTCGATGCCATTGATAAAAGTCGCTTCGACGTTGTGCTGCTGGGCATTGATAAACAAGGGCAATGGCACGTCAGCGATGCCAGCAATTATCTGCTAAATGCAGACGATCCTGCCCATATTGCGTTACGCCCTTCGGCGACCAGCCTTGCGCAGGTGCCAGGTAAACATGAGCATCAGCTTATCGACGCGCAAAACGGTCAGCCGTTGCCGACGGTGGATGTCATTTTCCCGATTGTCCACGGTACGCTGGGCGAAGATGGTTCCTTGCAGGGAATGCTGCGGGTCGCCAATTTACCGTTTGTAGGTTCTGATGTTCTGGCTTCAGCAGCCTGTATGGATAAAGATGTCACCAAACGTCTGCTACGCGATGCCGGGCTGAACATTGCGCCATTTATTACTCTGACGCGCGCTAATCGTCACAACATCAGTTTTGCCGAAGTGGAGTCTAAACTGGGGTTACCACTGTTTGTAAAACCGGCTAATCAGGGCTCTTCTGTTGGTGTCAGCAAAGTAACCAGTGAAGAACAGTACGCAATTGCCGTCGATCTGGCGTTCGAGTTCGATCATAAAGTGATCGTTGAGCAAGGGATCAAAGGTCGTGAGATCGAATGCGCAGTTCTGGGCAACGACAATCCGCAAGCCAGCACCTGTGGCGAGATCGTACTCACCAGCGATTTCTATGCCTACGACACCAAGTACATTGACGAAGATGGCGCGAAAGTGGTAGTTCCGGCAGCCATTGCACCAGAGATCAACGATAAGATCCGGGCGATTGCCGTTCAGGCTTATCAGACGTTGGGATGCGCAGGCATGGCGCGTGTAGACGTGTTTTTAACCCCAGAGAACGAAGTGGTGATCAACGAGATCAACACACTGCCTGGCTTCACCAACATCAGTATGTATCCGAAGCTGTGGCAAGCCAGCGGTCTGGGTTACACCGATCTGATCACACGTTTGATTGAGCTGGCGCTGGAGCGTCACGCTGCGGATAACGCATTGAAAACCACAATGTAATATTTTAACGCCCGATAATATTCTTATTGGGCGTTTTCAGTTTCTTCATCGCGACGACGAATAATCAACCCCGCCAGCCAGAAACTAATCACCCACGTCACCAGACCGACGGCATAGGTCTGCCAACCTTTTGCTTCAAATCCCAGTAGCCCCACCACGCCATTAAGAATGAATATAAGGCCAATGGCGAACGCATAGTAGTGCCAGTCACGGCGGATTTTTACAGGCAGATTCATGGCAGCTCCGTTAACGAAAAACAACATCCTTGCATATTCTGTAACAACCGTCTGTGGTGTAGACAACATTTTTGTAATTGTTAATAAATTTAACTTAAGGTTGCCATTTTGTGACTCACAACGAAGATTCACGCTTCGGGAATATTCCCAACATCAATTTACCATGATTCTGATATTGACAATCTAAATGACCTGTCAGACTTGCCATAAGCCGCTGGTATCACACCAGAAGAGAAGCAGATGACTTCCGGAGGTTTTTATGGCTGATTTCACCCTGTCAAAATCGCTGTTTAGCGGAAAATATCGCAATGCCTCTTCAACGCCTGGCAACATTGCCTATGCGTTGTTTGTGCTGTTTTGCTTTTGGGCTGGGGCGCAATTGCTGAACCTGTTAGTGCATGCGCCCGGCGTCTATGAGCGTTTAATGCAGGTCCAGGAAACAGGTCGCCCACGGGTGGAAATTGGTTTAGGTGTCGGCACCATTTTCGGGCTGATCCCGTTTTTAGTAGGCTGCCTCATTTTTGCAGTGGTGGCGCTATGGCTGCACTGGCGACATCGCCGCCAGTAAGATTTACGTTGCCAGATACGGCCTAAAACGCCTTATCTGGCATGACATTCCTGTTTGATCACTGTTTCATACAACGCGCCCGCCGTTCGTCTACGCGCTTCGCAAACCAGGCCGTAGTCAGGTTGCGGGTGATTTTCGGGCTTTCCAGTTGAATGCCAGGCAACATTTCGCGGGGTAGTGATTTACCCGTTTTCGCTTCGGCAAGTTGATAAACTTTCTTGTACAGCGCCGTCTCCTCAAAAGAGAAGCTGTCACCTTTCTCTAACTGACGGCGAATTTCGCTGTCGCTCATCCCCAGTTTTGCCGCCAGTTTGCGCGTTGCCAGTTCGGTTTTCCCGGGTTCTTTACTGTCGTAACGAATTAAATCACCGTCCAGTGCCAGCTTCACGCTGCTGGCCTTACTGACTGCGTTCTGAAACGCGGCATTACGGCTGGCGTACCAGCCAGCGTTAAAATCAGCAAAGCGGTATATCGGTGCGCTATAGCTGGCGGGATAATTCAGTAAATGGTAAGTACCAAACCACAACCCGCCGCGGCGACTGAAGACTTCCTGACGAACTGTACCGTCCATTTTCCACGGATACCCTTTGGTATGCTGTTCGGCAAAAGCAATGCTGACCTGCATCGGCCCACCGGTGCGCACAGGATTAAGCGAACCAAACAGCGTCTGCCCCATTGGTACCATGCTGATCAGATCGTCAAAAATCGCGCTCAATTGCTTTTCTGTACGCACCGAATCTAACCGTTCGCTATAACTTTTGCCGTTTGGCGATTTGATTTTTAGCGCGGTATGAACCAGAAAAGCAGGAATGTGCATCCGTTCAGCACGACGGTCAATCTCTTGCCAGGCGATCTTGCTTAAGCCCGGAACGGCCGGATCTGCCTGATAATTTGACTCCTGCTGCGCCACCGCCAGCACCGAGCAGACGTTTTCCAGCGTCGGTGCCAGCCCCTGACTTTCAAAGGTGGTGGCGAGATCTTTCGCCCAGGCATCGCGGTCTTTCACGCTCGCAGGCATCTTCTGCCGCACGACGCTCGCTACATCTATCGCTTTTTCGCCCTTTTTCAACGGTTGCGGAGCCTGACTACTACACCCCGCTAAAACCAGAACCGCCAACAATGACAGCGAAGATAGATGATTGACGCGCGACATTACTTCTCCTTTTTAGCTCAAGGTATGGGTTACTTCCTGAATTTTGTCACCATCCAGCTCATGTTCAAAGCTGCGCAGACGTTTGTAGATAGACATCAACTCAACCAGTGTGGTCCATGAGTTAATCAGGTACTGGAAAGCACCGCGAACCTGACCAAAAACGTTGGTAATCTGCGTCATCAGGCCGAGCGTAATCGTACCGGCAACAATTGACGGAAACAGCAAGAACAAACCGAAAACGTTATCGACCTGCAAATAGAGAATGCGGGCGATGTTGAAATACATATAGTGAAAATAGAGGCGAAAATAGTTTTTCCGTACGGCGCTAAACAGCTCGCGTACCGTAGGCGGCGTCGCGCGCGTGGCATCGTCTTCACCATAAACCAGCTCTTTACGGTAGGCGGCCTCTACTCGCTGGTTTTTAAACTCCAGCCCCGGCAGTTTGATCCCTACCACTGCCAGCAATCCGGTCCCCATCAGCGACCAGACGATAGCGGCAATCACCAGACCATACGGAATGTGCCCGATAATCGGCAGCTCCGGCACATGCGCGGAGAGCGTTACCAGCACCGGCAGAAAGGCGATCAACGTCATGATGGCGTTGATAAAACTGACGCCCATATTCTCCAGCGTTGAAGCAAAACGCATGGTGTCTTCCTGCACACGCTGTGCGGCACCTTCGATATGACGCAGTTGTTGCCAGTTCGCCATGTAATATTCGTTCATCGCCGTACGCCAGCGGAACACATAGTGACTGACAAAGAAGTTGTTCAGTACACTGATCACCACCGCGATCAGCGCAATCCCCAGAAAGACGCCCACTTCGCGGTAAAATTGTTCGATAGTGACTTTATGCGGCGAACTTAGCGCGGTTTGAATCAGATCATAGAACGGTGCATACCAGGCGTTGACGGCGACCCCGACTTCCACCAAAAACCAGGTGACGAAGATGATCAGTGCAGTACCGAGTATTGACCAGTATTGCCAACGGTGCGGGCTGTAGATAAACCAGAAAAATGCAAAAAGTCCTACGCAAACAATGTAGTAAGCGTAAAAAATCAGGAAATCCAACGACCAGAAACGCGCGGCTCTAATCGGGATCTGCCCGGAAGCGCCGGTGATACGCGCCACCCAGTCACCCCCACCGGCTTGCCAGAAGATAACGGCAATCAATGCCCAAACAAAGGCCGAGAGAAAAAACGCTCCCGGCTTTGGGAAAAAAGACTTAAACATATGCACTCCTGCTAACTTCTTATCGTTTTAACAACTGCTGTGTATTAACCGCATGACCGCTACAAAGCGTCAGCCAAATGAAACCGCCCATTGTGACCCATAGCAAGGCGCTTAGTTCGCCAGCCTGACCATAAGAATTGTTTCGACGGATTTCACAAACCAAAGATTGTTTACATAAGCGGATTAACACGCGCAGGATCGCAAATGCAGGCATTGGTGAGCAGGAAAAAGATCGTGTTTACGCGCCGTTACGTTTTTAACACTATTATTGCACTAATTCGCCCTTTGCAATCCATCAATGAGTAGTATAAATACGCTCAGTTACCTTCATTCAATCTATGGACACCACCGTTGAAACGTAGTCTGCTTTTTTCTGCCGTGCTGTGTGCGGCGTCATTGACCTCCGTCCATGCGGCGCAGCCGATCACTGAACCGGAGTTTGCCTCTGATATTGTCGATCGTTATGCCGATCATATTTTTTACGGCAGCGGTGCCACGGGGATGGCGCTGGTTGTTATCGACGGTAACCAGCGCGTCTTTCGCAGTTATGGCGAAACGCGACCTGGTAATAACGTTCGCCCGCAGCTGGATTCGGTCGTGCGTATTGCTTCCCTCACCAAGCTAATGACCAGTGAAATGCTGGTGAAATTGCTCGACCAGGGGACCGTGAAGTTAAACGATCCGCTAAGTAAATATGCTCCGCCAGGCGCACGCGTGCCAACCTACAATGGGACGCCCATTACCCTAGTGAATCTGGCAACCCATACCAGCGCCCTGCCCCGTGAACAGCCCGGTGGCGCGGCACATCGTCCGGTGTTTGTCTGGCCAACGCGCGAGCAACGCTGGAAATACCTTTCTACGGCGAAGCTGAAAGCCGCGCCAGGCAGTCAGGCGGCGTACTCTAACCTTGCGTTCGACCTGCTGGCAGATGCACTGGCGAATGCGTCCGGCAAGCCTTATACCCAGTTGTTTGAAGAGCAGATTACCCGTCCATTGGGGATGAAAGACACCACCTACACCCCCTCACCGGATCAGTGCCGCCGTTTAATGGTTGCTGAGCGCGGTGCCAGTCCGTGCAATAACACGCTGGCGGCAATTGGCAGCGGCGGCGTCTATTCCACGCCTGGCGATATGATGCGCTGGATGCAGCAGTATTTGTCATCTGATTTTTATCAGCGCAGTAACCAGGCAGATCGCATGCAGACGTTGATTTATCAGCGCGCGCAGTTTACGAAAGTGATTGGCATGGATGTCCCCGGCAAAGCGGATGCGCTTGGTTTAGGCTGGGTATATATGGCCCCGAAAGAGGGTCGTCCGGGGATTATTCAGAAGACAGGAGGTGGTGGCGGTTTCATTACCTATATGGCGATGATCCCGCAGAAGAATATTGGCGCGTTTGTGGTGGTCACTCGTTCGCCGTTGACGCGCTTTAAAAATATGAGCGATGGCATCAATGATCTGGTGACCGAGCTAAGCGGGAATAAACCGTTGGTTATCCCCGCATCCTGATTAATACTCTGAAGGCAAACGGTTGATAGCGACCAGTTTGCCTTTATTCATTTCGATATAGCCGCCTTTACGCAAAGCAGCGAGAACTTCTGCGACGACAGAACGCGATATGCGTGTACGTTGATGGATATAATTCATCACACCAATACGTGAGCGCAATTCTTCATTCCAGTCAATCATTGATAATAATGTTGCGCGGATTTGTTCGTAGGAATTATGCCCAATGAGCTGCACGTCGCGTAATTCCAGAATTCTATTTTGCCAGGCTAACCAGTAAAAAGCGTCTCGCCAGAGTTGATTTTGTTCAATAAGCGTAATGGTTTGTTTGGCTGGTAGATGATATCCCGTACAATTTCCTTCTGATATTAATTTGTATGGTATATCGTTTTTCATTAAACCATCAGCCAGCCCCATAATATAAGGAGCCTGGGTAATACCGATAAGTACGTTTTCTTCTCTACGCAGAGAGATAACGCCCTCTAAAATAACGAAAGTATCTTCGCTATTGACATCACTGGAAAATATAACTTGCTTTTCATTATTAAACTCGAAGCGCGTACCGTATCTGGACAAACATTTATCGAGCTTACCAAATTCCTGAAGAGGTTTAACTACAGATAACATTTGCGCGTCCTTTGCAGTAATGCCCGTCAAATCCTTGACGGGCATTATTTAGATTAAATTACCAGAATTTCTTCGGAGTGAAGAATATTACCAGGTATATTTAACACCCACGTTCGCGGACCAGTCTTGATCTACGTCACCACCACCGAGGTAGTTAGCATCGGTATAGGCGCTGAAGTTCTTGGTGAAGCTGAACTGAGTACCCAGACCAACACGTACCGCAGACCCTTCAGTACCGTTATCGATGGAATCACCGTTCACATCGTTATCGTTGTTAGAGTCGTCGTAGACGTAAGCCAGTTTGAAGTACGGAGTCAGAGCCTGGTCTTCGCTGTAGGTGAAGGTATAACCTGCATCTACACCCAGTTCATAACGCATGCTGTCGTAAGACTGACCGTCAACTTTCATGTCGTTGCTCAGCTGGTAGTCATCACCAGACTGGAACAGACCAGAAATGCTGCCGTAAGGAGTCACGTAACCAGCATCACCCAGTTTGAAGTCGTAACCGGCTTTCAAACCGAAGCCCCAAGCGTCGGAGTTGGTGCTACCGTCAACGTAAGTACCGTTGCTCATGGTTGCAGACAGGTCGTTGTTGAAGTGAGAGTAACTCAAGCTACCATCAACAAAGACGTTGTTCGCGAAGTGAGCAGAAGAGTAGATGTAGGCAGTCTGGCTGTCTTGATCCACCTGACCAGAACGGTCATTCATGTCACCTTTAGCGAAGCCTGCAGCCGCACCGACGATCCACTTAGCGTTGTTACCGTCAATTTTGGTATCAACACCGACCATGATGCCGTTAACATCCTGATCATAGTTGATGGTGCCGTTGTCGCCGTTGAAGTTACCACCGAAGTAGCTTACCCATGCGCCGCCGTTATCAGCCAGGCCATGACGAGAGTTGGTCAGACGAGTACCAACGGTGTCTTGTTCCAGGTTCCAGATATTGGTGTTCGCAGACGGGATGCTCAGCGCCATGTTAGCGTAGTCGGTCAGCTCCATCTGTTGCAGAACAACGGTGTTACCGCGCTGTTCAGCCTGATAGGTGTATGCACCCAGGTCAGCTTTGTTAGCAGCAGAGAAGGTCGCGTTGGTTTTGGTATCATCGATATAGATGAGCTGCTTACCTGCGTAATCAGCAATCGCGCCAGCACCAGTGGAGTTGTCGATACGAACTTTGTAGTTACCGGTTGCAGCTACAACGTTGTCAACAGAGCTGTTGTCAACTTCGTCGCCATTATTAATGTCGTTGTTACCATTAACGGTCAAGTGACCATCAGAGTTCATCGCAATAACACCATAACCATAGTTAGCTTTGCTGGTGTCGTTGGTACGATCGTTGACGAGGTCTGCATTCAGGATGTAGTCATTACTATGAATGTCAAACACACCTGCGTAAACATTACCGTTGTTATCTTTAACGTTGCCACTGGTCAGTTCCAGAGTATCAGTTGCAAATACGCTGGAGATGTCATTCATGTTGGTGTTTACATCCAGCACACCACCGTTAGTAACGGTAATGGTGTTGGCGTACAGCGGTGCAGATGTCCAAGCTGAAGCAGTATCTTCACCGAAGTTAACAGTAGAGAAGGTATCAATGATCAGGTGATCAGTGTTAACTTCACCGTTAACTTCCATTGAAGAACTACCGTTCAGAGTGATGGTGTCGGAAGTCAGGGAAGAATCTGCACTCACGTTAACCTGAGAACCGCTGTTGATAGCCAGGGTATCGATCAGAGAATCTTTCGTGGTTTCCCAATCAGAACCATTGTTCAGAACAACATCGAATACGCCACTCTGGAATGCGTTAGCGTTATCAACACGATTCCAGCCATCTTCAGAGTAAGAAGCGTACGGGTTCAGGCTGTTTGGCGCAACGTCGTAGAAGGCTTCGTCAGCAACAACAACGTCATAATCAATATTCGCTGAACCAACCCATTTGGTGTTGTTCAGAGTCAGGTTCAGGTGATCGACGTTCTGATCGTCAGTAGCCCAACCGCCATGAGTGTAAGCAGTGGTAGAGTTGTCAATCAGGTGACCCGTCGCGTCAAAGTTAGCGTTCCAGGTACTGTCAAATACAACGTCGCCAAGCAACTGAGAATTGTTGAATGTAACGTTGTTGACCATACGATAATCAGAAGTGTCATCATCTATGAAGGCTAATGCAACATCATCAGCACCTGATGCACCATTACCATAGTCGCTTGGCTCAACAGAGTTGCCAAAATGACCACGATCTGATTGTTCGTCTTCTGAGAGCGAACCTGAAGTTACAGTGGAATTATTAACAACGATATTGTTGTCCCACTGATGACCTTCAGTATTGTAAGTCGCATTACCTAAATCGTTTTGAACCAGAGTAATACCTGCAACATGGGAGTTGTTGCTGATATTGATGTTACTTTCAACATCCAGAGTTACAGCGGTGCCAAGAGCAGCTGTTACCAGACGATCATAATCTGTTTTAGACGTTTTACCGTCTGCATCCAGATAAGTATCATTGAAGTAGAATGCATCAAAATCATCGTCAATTGTTGAGTTCGCGATGTTCAGAGTGAAAATATCGCCATCTACCCAATCATGACCAGTATAATCGCTACCGTTGGTCCAGACGTAATCACCGTATCCGATCTGATCGGAAGTAATCATACCGTGAATATTTGAGTTCGTAATATTCAGAGTATTAGCGGTATCTGTTCCATAGTCGTGATTCAGATAATAAGTAGAAATTACACCATTAACGGTATCGCCACTAAATACAGTATCAAAATAACCATCAGCCGCATGGTCGTATACATAGCCACCATACGTCAAATAGTCGTGATCAGTTTTAGTATTGTCGCCCCAATTGAATAGAGTGACTGCGTCATCGTGATACCCGAATGTATTATAAGTAGTTGCATTAGCCTGAGAGGTGATAGCCAGAGTGCAAGCCAATGCTAATTGTGATACTACAAGTTTCTTTTTCCAGGAGTGCATTTGTCATCCCTCCTCAGGGACGTAATAAGTTGATCCATCAATTATCAATGCATAGAAAACATATTATGTTTCGCGCTAATGATTATGCTGCGTTACAGACGAATGGTTCAATTATTCTTTCCCCTAAGTCCGAATGTGGACATATATAACCTATGGAGAAAAACACGCATCAAATTGATAAAAGGGCGATATTTCAACATGTTGCAGATAATGTTATTTTTGATACATACG
>NZ_SJWV01000156.1:0-9824 GCF_004352695.1 Escherichia sp. KCJ4928 | reverse complement strand
CTTTTAGCTCTTATCAGGATGCTAAAAACATCATGATTCACAGTTAAGTTAATTCTGAGAGCATGAAATGAAAATCACCATTTCCGGTACTGGCTATGTAGGTTTGTCAAACGGGCTTCTAATCGCACAAAATCATGAGGTTGTGGCATTAGATATTTTACCGTCACGCGTTGCTATGCTGAATGATCGGATATCTCCTATTGTTGATAAGGAAATTCAGCAGTTTTTGCAATCAGATAAAATACACTTTAATGCCACATTAGATAAAAATGAAGCCTACCGGGATGCTGATTATGTCATCATCGCCACTCCAACCGACTATGATCCTAAAACTAATTATTTCAATACATTCAGTGTAGAATCAGTAATTAAAGACGTAGTAGCGATAAATCCTTATGCAATTATGGTCATAAAATCAACGGTTCCCGTTGGTTTTACCGCAGCGATGCATAAGAAATATCGTACTGAAAATATTATTTTCTCCCCCGAATTCCTCCGTGAAGGTAAAGCCCTTTACGATAATCTCCATCCGTCACGTATTGTCATCGGTGAGCGTTCAGAACGCGCAGAACGTTTTGCGGCGTTGTTACAGGAAGGCGCGATTAAGCAAAATATCCCGACCCTGTTCACCGATTCGACCGAAGCAGAAGCGATTAAACTTTTTGCAAACACCTACCTGGCGATGCGCGTGGCATACTTTAACGAACTGGATAGCTACGCAGAAAGTTTAGGTCTGAATACTCGCCAGATTATCGAAGGCGTTTGTCTCGATCCGCGTATTGGCAACCATTACAACAACCCGTCATTTGGTTATGGTGGTTATTGTTTGCCGAAAGATACCAAGCAGTTACTGGCGAACTATCAGTCTGTTCCGAATAACCTGATCTCGGCAATTGTCGATGCTAACCGCACGCGTAAAGATTTTATTGCCGATGCCATTTTGTCACGCAAGCCGCAAGTGGTCGGTATTTATCGTCTGATTATGAAGAGTGGTTCAGATAACTTCCGTGCGTCTTCTATTCAGGGGATTATGAAACGTATCAAGGCGAAAGGTGTTGAAGTGATCATCTACGAGCCAGTGATGAAAGAAGACTCATTCTTCAACTCTCGCCTGGAACGTGATCTCGCCGCCTTCAAACAACAAGCCGACGTCATTATTTCCAACCGTATGGCAGAAGAGCTTAGGGATGTGGCAGATAAGGTCTACACCCGCGATCTCTTTGGCAGCGACTAACATCTTGTTATCAGGGCTATTTACGCCCTGATTGTCTTTTGTTACCTCCGCAATAATTCATTATTTTTATCACTTATCCTATAGCATTCACGGGGATTATCGCTAAACTATGCGGACTTGGAAATTTCCGTCAGTTAGGGTAATGATGAGAGTAGAAAATAATAATGTTTCTGGGCAAAACCATGACCCGGAACAGATTGATTTGATTGATTTACTAGTGCAGTTGTGGCGTGGCAAGATGACAATCATCATTTCCGTCATTGTGGCTATTGCCCTGGCTATTGGATATTTGGCAGTAGCGAAGGAGAAATGGACGTCAACAGCAATTATCACTCAGCCCGACGTGGGGCAAATTGCTGGCTATAACAATGCCATGAATGTTATCTATGGTCAGACTGCACCGAAAGTATCGGATTTGCAGGAGACGTTAATTGGTCGCTTCAGTTCTGCCTTCTCTGCATTAGCAGAAACGCTGGATAATCAGGAAGAGCCAGAGAAACTTACCATCGAACCTTCTGTTAAGAACCAGCAATTACCATTGACTGTTTCTTATGTTGGGCAAACAGCAGAGGGCGCACAAATGAAGTTGGCCCAATACATTCAGCAAGTTGATGATAAAGTGAATCAAGAGCTAGAAAAGGATCTCAAAGACAACATTGCTCTGGGACGGAAAAAATTGCAGGATTCTTTAAGAACCCAGGAAGTGGTTGCGCAGGAGCAGAAAGATCTGCGTATCCGTCAGATTCAGGAAGCGTTGCAGTATGCGAATCAGGCGCAGGTGACAAAGCCACAGGTTCAGCAGACTGAAGATGTGACGCAAGATACGTTGTTCCTTTTGGGGAGCGAAGCGCTGGAGTCGATGATTAAGCATGAGGCGACCCGTCCGTTGGTGTTCTCGCCAAACTACTATCAGACTCGTCAAAACCTGCTGGATATTGAAAGCTTAAAAGTTGATGATCTTGATATTCATGCTTACCGTTATGTGATGAAACCGACGTTACCTATTCGTCGCGATAGTCCGAAAAAGGCAATCACCTTGATTCTGGCGGTGCTGCTGGGCGGCATGGTTGGCGCGGGGATTGTGCTGGGGCGTAACGCTCTGCGTAATTACAACGCGAAGTAATCTTTTCGGTTTTAAAGAAAAAGGGCAGGGTGGTGACACCTTGCCCGTTTTTTTTGCCGGATGCGACAACAATATCGCATCCGCTTACCCCGCAACTCACTGATGCCGTTTACGCAGGTTCTCAATCACCGTTGTTAAATCCAGATCCTGATCCTGCAACAATACCAGCAGGTGATACATCAAGTCAGATGCCTCGTTGGTCAGCTCAAAGCGGTCATGTACCGTTGCTGCCAGTGCGGTTTCCACGCCTTCTTCGCCCACTTTCTGCGCAATGCGTTTGGTGCCGCTGGCATACAGTTTGGCGGTGTAGGAGGTTTCCGGGTCGGCAGATTTACGTTCGGCGAGCAGTTGTTCCAGTTGATACAGGAACAACCACTGGTGAGCGGTGTTGCCGAAGCAGCTGCTGGTGCCTTTGTGGCAGGTTGGGCCGATGGGATTCGCCAGCACTAATAAAGTGTCGTTGTCGCAGTCCGGGGCAATACTCACCACATTGAGAAAATTGCCCGATGTTTCGCCTTTGGTCCACAGTCGCTGTTTAGTGCGCGAGAAGAAGGTGACTTTGCCGCTTTCGATGGTTTTGTCTAAGGCTTCCGGGTTCATATAGCCCAGCATTAACACTTCGCCGGATACCGCGTGTTGCACAATCACCGGCATAAGTCCGTCGGTTTTTTCCCAGTCCAGTTCTCGACGTTGTTGTTCAGTTAACATATCCTGATCTCCACGCCCTGTGTTGCCAGGTACGCTTTTAATTCACCAATATTAATTATTTGTTTGTGGAATACGGAAGCTGCCAGCGCGCCGTCAACGTCGGCATCGCGGAAGGCTTCGAGGAAGTGTTCCATGGTGCCCGCGCCACCGGAGGCAATCAGCGGGACGTGGCAAACTTCACGCACTTTTTTCAGTTGTTCGAGATCGTAACCGTTACGCACGCCGTCCTGATTCATCATATTGAGGACGATTTCTCCGGCACCGCGTTTTTGCACTTCCTGTATCCAGTCGAGCGTTTCCCATTGAGTGACGCGGGTGCGGCTTTCATCGCCGGTATATTGATTCACATGATATTTACCGGTTTCGCCGTCGTACCAGGTATCAATACCGACCACAATACACTGCACGCCAAAGCGATCCGCCAGGCGAGTAATTAACGTCGGATCCGCCAGCGCAGGCGAGTTTATGGAAATTTTATCCGCGCCAAAGGAAAGAATTTTCGCGGCATCTTCCAGAGACTTAATCCCGCCCGCCACGCAGAACGGAATGTCGATCACTTCCGCCACGCGCGATACCCAGCTTTTATCTACCACACGGCCATCGCTGGAAGCGGTGATATCGTAGAACACCAGTTCGTCTGCACCTTCTTCGGCGTAGCGTTTTGCCAGCGGTACGATATCGCCAATGATTTCATGGTTGCGAAACTGTACGCCTTTCACCACCTGACCATCACGAACGTCGAGACACGGAATTATGCGTTTTGCCAGCATGCTATGGCCTCCTTCACGGTGAATTTACCTTCCAGTAATGCACGACCAACTATTACGCCGCGCACGCCAGTGCCACGCAGGGCAGCAACATCGTTAATGTCGCCAATGCCGCCGGATGACTGAAATGCCACCTGCGGGTATCTGGCGCACACTTCTTCATATAAAGAGACGTTAGAGCCTGCCAGCGTGCCGTCGCGCGAGATATCGGTACACAGCACATGTTTCAGGCCGACGGGCAAATAGGTTTCCACCAGTTGTTCCAGTGAAACGCCCGAGTTCTCTTGCCAGCCGCTGACTGCCACCTGCTTGTTGCCTTGCTCGTCAATACGGACATCCAGCGCCAGCACTAAGGCATCGGCACCAAAACGTTCAAACCAGCCTTTCACCATTTCTGGTGATTTCACCGCGGTGGAACCGACCACCACACGCGCAACGCCCGCTTCCAGTAACGCCGCCACGTCATCTTCGCTACGCACGCCGCCGCCAACCTGCACCGGAACGTTAACTCCCGCCACCAGGGTTTTAATCAGCGGGATTTGACGTTTAGCCGGATCTTTTGCCCCGGTCAGATCCACCAGATGCAACACTTCGGCACCTTGTGCGGCGTAATCCTGTAAGCGCGGCAGCGGGTCGTTACCGTAATCACGTTGTTTGCCGTAATCGCCCTGATGGAGACGCACCACGGTGCCGTCGATTAAATCTAATGCCGGAATAATCATCACATCTCCAGGAAGTTTTTCAGCAACTTAGCGCCAGCGGCACCAGAACGCTCCGGGTGGAACTGCACGCCGTAGAAGTTATCTTTTTGTACCGCTGCGGTAAACGGTTCGCCGTAATTACACTGTGCGATGGTCCACGGATTGACTGGCATTGCGTAACTGTGAACAAAGTAAAAGTACGCGCCGTCTTCAATCCCCTGAAACAGGCGGTTGCCTGCCTGCGGGTAAACGCGGTTCCAGCCCATATGCGGCAGGGGCAGACCAAAGTCGGTCATTTTCGGCACGTCTTCGTCGATGATGCCCAGCAAATCGACGCCGTTGCTCTCTTCGCTGCGCCGCCCCAGCAGTTGCATCCCTAAGCAGATGCCCAGCACCGGTTGGGTACAGGCTTTGATGAGATCAAACAGCTCGCGCTCACGCACCTGATCCATCGCTGCTTGTGCGGTGCCAACGCCGGGTAAAAACAGTTTATCGGCCAGCAACACGACGTCCGGGTCACGGCTGACTTTTGGTTCATAACCGTGGCGCGCAATGGCTGACTTCACCGAGTTCAGATTGGCGCAGCCGGTATCAAGGATCACCACGTTCATTACAGCACTCCTTTCGACGAGGGCAGGGTGTCGCCTTCCACGCGGATGGCCTGGCGCAGGGTGCGACCAAAGGCTTTGAACAGGCTCTCTACACGGTGGTGATCGTTTTTACCTTTGGTTTTCAGGTGTAGCGTCACGCCCATGGTGTATGAGAGCGAACGGAAGAAGTGCTCGATCATTTCGGTGCTGAGATCGCCCACGCGCTGGTAGGTAAACTCGGCTTTATATTCCAGGTGCGGGCGACCAGAGATATCCAGCGCGCAGCGGGCAAGGCATTCGTCCATCGGTAGCACAAAACCAAAGCGGCAAATACCGCGTTTGTCTCCGAGGGCGATTTTTAGCGCTTCGCCCAGCGCCAGGCCGGTATCTTCGACGGTGTGGTGATCGTCGATATAGAGGTCGCCTTTGACGTTGATTTCCATGCGGAAACCGCCGTGTGTGGCGATCTGATCCAGCATGTGATCAAAGAAGCCAACACCGGTGTTAATCTTGCTGCCACCTTCGCGATCCAGCCACACCTGGACGTCAATTTGCGTCTCTTTGGTGTTGCGCACTACATGGGCGTAACGGTCTCGTTTAGTGAGTTGCTCGCCAATCATCGGCCAGTTCAGGATTTCGCGGTCGTAGCGTAAACCATTAATGCCCATGTTTTCCGCCAGTTGAATGTCGGTCGCGCGATCGCCAATCACATAACTGTTGGCGCGATCCATCGCTTGCTCAGCCAGATAACGCTCCACCAGTTTTACTTTCGGCTTACGGCAGTCGCACTCATCGGCGGGCAGGTGCGGACAAATCAGCACTTCATCAAACTGTACGCCTTGCGAGGTGAAGATCTGCATCATCAGGTTGTGCGGGCCATCGAAATCCGCCTGCGGGAAACTTTGTGTTCCCAGACCATCCTGATTAGTGATCATCACCAGCTTGTAGCCCGCTTTTTGCAGCTTTAGCAGCTCCGGGATCACGCCTGGTTCAAAGGCGAGTTTGTCAAAACGGTCCACCTGAAAATCACTCGGCGGTTCGCTAATCAGGGTTCCATCGCGATCGATAAAAAGATACTTCTGACTCATCAAACTTGCTCCGCACGTAAGGCGTCAATGACGCGCTGACTTTCTTCACGGGTTCCGACGGTAATTCGCAGGCAGCCGCTTAAAGAGGGTTGTTTATTCTGATCACGTAAGATAATGCCCTGATCCCACAAAGATTTAAACACTGCACTGGAGGCTTTAAAGCGCGCCAGAATGTAGTTGGTTTCAGAGTCGAAAACCTGCTCCACGCAGGGGATCTCTTTCAGTGCGGCAATCAGGTATTCGCGTTCTGCAATAATTTGCGCCACCCGCTCACGCATGGCGACGATCCCCTGCGGGCTTAACGCCTGGGCCGCAATGTCGGCAACCGGCGTCGAGAGCGGGTAGGGGGCGATCACTTTCATCAGCAGGTTGATGACTTCTTCGTTTGCCAGCGTAAATCCGCAACGCAGCCCCGCCAGAGCAAAAGCTTTCGACAGTGTGCGTAAAATAGCCAGGTGCGGATATTCCGCCAGCCAGCCAGCCAGCGATGCCTGTGGACAAAACTCTATATAGGCTTCATCGGCAACCACAATCGCTTTACCGCGGGTTAACTCCAGCAGAGTGCGAAAATCCTGCGGGTTGATCAGTTGCCCGGTCGGGTTGTTGGGGCTGCAAACATAGACCACTTTTACGCCGTCCAGCTTGTCGGAAATGCCCTGTAAGTCCAGTTGCCAGTTTTCCAGCGTCGGCACTGTGCGGCACTCGACGCCAATGGTTTCGGCGCTGACGCTGTACATGCCGTACGTTGGCGGGCAGTAGAGGATGGCGTCTTTACCCGGTTCGCAAAAAGCGCGAATCAGCAGTTCAATACCTTCGTCCGCGCCACGACTGACCAGCACCTGTTCCGGTTTTACGCCTGCATATTGCGCGTAATTTTCAATCACCGCTTTCGGCTGACATTCCGGGTAGCGGTTGAGCGTTTGCTGAGTAAGCTGAAACTCCACGGCAGTGGGGTATTCGTTGGCGTTCAGCCAGACGTCGCCATTACCGCCCAGACGACGCGCCGACTGATACGGCGTTAGGTTGCGGACGTTTTCACGCGCTAAATCGGTAATAGTCACGGTGCTCATGCTTGCTCCTTAAGGGCGTTAACACGCAAAGTAACGGCATTTTTATGGGCGGTCAGGCGCTCGGCGGCGGCCAGTGTTTCAATGGTCGAAGCCAGCGCGGAGAAACCTTCTTTCGACAGTTCCTGCACGGTCATACGCTTCTGGAAATCTGCCAGCCCGAGGCTGGAACAGGTGGCGGTGTAACCGTAAGTCGGCAGAACGTGGTTGGTGCCGGAGGCGTAATCACCTGCCGATTCCGGTGACCAGTCACCAAGAAATACCGAACCGGCGCTGGTGATGCCATCGACCAGATCGCGGGCGTTGCGGGTCTGGATGATCAGGTGCTCCGGGCCGTACTGGTTGGAGATCTCTACGCACTGCGCTAAATCTTTAGTCACGATCAGGCGGCTGGCGTTCAGTGCCTGGCGGGCGGTTTCGGCACGCGGCAGTTCTGCTAACTGGCGTTCGACGGCTTCGGCAACTTGATGCGCCATATCAGCGTCAGGCGTCAGTAAAATCACCTGTGAGTCCGGGCCGTGTTCAGCCTGAGAAAGCAAATCAGAAGCCACGAAATCCGGCGTTGCGCCGCTGTCGGCAATGACCAACACTTCCGACGGGCCTGCGGGCATATCGATAGCCGCACCGTCCAGACGCTGGCTCACCTGACGTTTCGCTTCGGTGACAAAGGCGTTACCCGGCCCGAAGATTTTGTCCACTTTCGGCACAGATTCCGTACCAAACGCCAGCGCGGCAATGGCCTGTGCGCCGCCGACGTTAAACACGTCCTTCACACCGCACAGCTGCGCCGCATAAAGGATCTCATCGGCAATCGGCGGCGGTGAGCACAGCACCACTTTTTTACAGCCCGCAATACGCGCCGGAGTCGCCAGCATTAATACCGTTGAGAAGAGCGGGGCGGAGCCGCCAGGAATATACAACCCAACTGAAGCGACCGGGCGCGTGACCTGCTGGCAACGCACGCCTGGCTGCGTTTCTACATCTACCGGCGGCAGTTTTTGCGCAGTGTGGAAGGTTTCAATATTTTTTACTGCCACCGCCATCGCCTGTTTTAGCTCGTCGCTCAGGCGTTCGCTAGCGGCGGCAATCTCCTCAGCAGACACCTTCAGCGCGTTAACCGTGGTTTTATCAAACTTCGCGCTGTATTCCCGCAGGGCGTCATCACCGCGTGCTTTCACGTTATCGAGAATATCGTTAACAGTGAGGGTAATGCTTTCAGAAGCGGAGATCGCCGGGCGCATTAACAGCTGGCGTTGTTGCTCCGCAGTACAGCTATTCCAGTCAATGATTGTGTTAAAGCTCATGGCGATCACTCCATCATCTTCTCAATCGGCAGGACCAGGATTGAACTGGCACCCAGCGCTTTCAGTTTTTCCATGGTTTCCCAGAACAGGGTTTCGCTACTGACCATGTGCATCGCTACGCGCTGTTGATCACCCGCCAGCGGTAGAATAGTTGGGCGTTCGGCACCTGGCAGCAGGGCGATGACTTCATCCAGACGTTCGGTCGGTGCGTGCATCATGATGTATTTTGATTCGCGCGCCTGGATCACACCCTGAATACGGGTCAGCAGTTTGTCGATCAGTTGCTGTTTGGATTCTTCCATTTCGCCATCGCGCTGGATCAGGCAGGCTTTCGAGCGGTAGATAACTTCGACTTCGCGCAGGCCGTTTGCTTCCAGCGTGGCACCGGTGGAAACCAGATCGCAAATCGCATCCGCCAGTCCGGCGCGCGGGGCGACTTCAACAGAACCGTTCAGTAAGCAGGATTTAAAAGAGATGCCTTTCTGGTCGAGATATCGCTTGAGCAGGTGAGGATAAGAGGTGGCGATACGTTTACCGTTTAAGGAGAGCGGGCCGTCCCAGGCTTCATCAACCGGCGTTGCCAGCGAAAGGCGACAACCGCCGAAATCCAGACGACGCAGGGTAAAGTAGCGTGGATCCTCACCCTGGGCGCGGCGGTTAAGCAGCTCTTCTTCCAGCACGTTTTCGCCGATAATCCCAAGGTCTACTACGCCATCCATTACCAGACCGGGAATGTCGTCGTCACGTACGCGTAGAATATCAATCGGCATGTTTTCTGCCATCGCGATCAGGCGCTGGGTGTGAAGATTGATTTTAATACCACAGCGCGCCAGTAATTCGCGTGAGTCATCACTTAAACGGCCGGATTTCTGCATAGCTATGCGTAAACGAGTGTTGTCTGTCATTTTCTTATTCCTCTTTAAACCTGTCTGAACCGTTATCAACCGCGCAATAAAAAAGCCCCCGGAAGGTGATCTTCCGGGGGCTTTCTCATGCGTTCATGCACCACTGGAAGATCTGAATGTCTTCCAGCACACATCGCCTGAAAGACTAGTCAGGATGATGGTGATGATGGTGGTGTTTAAATTGAACGCGTGTCATAAAAGTCTCTGTGAATGTTTATTCAACTGATGTCTTTTAACCTAAACCACTTTCACGTTAGAAAGCAAGGGCTTTTTTATATATTTTATGGCAATGGATTTGTTTAATGAATGAGCGGGGAAAGGAGGGGGCTAAGAGGAC
>NZ_SJWV01000155.1:0-9867 GCF_004352695.1 Escherichia sp. KCJ4928 | reverse complement strand
ATCATGAGGTTAAAATATAAAAATCATCAACCAGGACTAATCTTAACAACGAAGCGGCAAATATTTGCCATGCTGAATGTGCTTTATAAATCTGCGATCCGTAGCAGACACCATAAATACACAGACACGGAGAATCACTATGTTTACTTATTATCAGGCAGAAAATTCAACAGCAGAACCCGCTCTGGTTAATGCCATTGAGCAAGGCCTTCGGGCAGAGCACGGTGTTGTCACTGAAGATGACATTCTCATGGAGCTGACCAAATGGGTGGAAGCTTCTGATAACGACATCCTCAGTGATATCTACCAGCAAACGATCAATTATGTGGTCAGTGGCCAGCACCCTACGCTTTAAGGTGCTATGCTTGATCGGCAACCTAATTTAGGGGTTTAGCACGTGTTTCTTCGCTACGGCGATGTTGTCCTTAAAACTAGCAACAGGATTGAGGAGTTAAAATGAAATCGAACCGTCAGGCACGTCATATTCTTGGACTGGACCATAAAATTTCTAACCAGCGCAAAATAGTTACCGAAGGTGACAAATCCAGCGTGGTAAATAATCCAACCGGCAGAAAACGCCCCGCTGAAAAGTAATTCATAACCATCAGTCCTCAATGACGATTAAACACCATTGCCTGCGCAATGGTGTTTTTGTTTTTATCTGCTCTATACTTGGGGCCGACGCCCTGGCGGTAAAGCAAAGACGATAAAAGCGTGCCAGGGATGGATATTCAAAAAAGAGTGAGTGACATGGAACCAAAAACAAAAAAACAGCGTTCGCTTTATATCCCTTACGCTGGCCCTGTACTGCTGGAATTTCCGTTGTTGAATAAAGGCAGTGCCTTCAGCATGGAAGAACGCCGTAACTTCAATCTGCTGGGGTTACTGCCGGAAGTGGTCGAAACCATCGAAGAACAAGCGGAACGAGCATGGATCCAGTATCAGGGATTCAAAACCGAAATCGACAAACACATCTACCTGCGTAACATCCAGGACACCAACGAAACCCTCTTCTACCGTCTGGTAAACAATCATCTTGATGAGATGATGCCTGTTATTTATACCCCAACCGTCGGCGCAGCCTGTGAGCGTTTTTCTGAGATCTACCGCCGTTCACGCGGCGTGTTTATCTCTTACCAGAACCGGCACAATATGGACGATATTCTGCAAAACGTGCCGAACCATAATATTAAAGTGATTGTGGTGACTGACGGTGAACGTATTCTAGGGCTTGGTGACCAGGGCATCGGCGGGATGGGCATTCCGATCGGTAAACTGTCGCTCTATACCGCCTGTGGCGGCATCAGCCCGGCGTATACCCTTCCGGTGGTGCTGGATGTCGGAACGAACAACCAACAGCTGCTTAACGATCCGCTGTATATGGGCTGGCGTAATCCGCGTATCACTGACGACGAATACTATGAATTCGTTGATGAATTTATCCAGGCTGTGAAACAACGCTGGCCAGACGTGCTGTTGCAGTTTGAAGACTTTGCTCAAAAAAATGCGATGCCGTTACTTAACCGCTATCGCAATGAAATTTGTTCTTTTAACGATGACATTCAGGGCACTGCGGCGGTAACAGTCGGCACACTGATCGCAGCAAGCCGCGCGGCAGGTGGTCAGTTAAGCGAGAAAAAAATCGTCTTCCTTGGCGCAGGTTCAGCGGGATGCGGCATTGCCGAAATGATCATCTCCCAGACCCAGCGCGAAGGATTAAGCGAGGAAGCGGCGCGGCAGAAAGTCTTTATGGTCGATCGCTTTGGCTTGCTGACCGACAAGATGCCGAACCTGCTGCCTTTCCAGACCAAACTGGTGCAGAAGCGCGAAAACCTCAGTGACTGGGATACCGACAGCGATGTGTTGTCACTGCTGGATGTGGTGCGCAATGTAAAACCAGATATTCTGATTGGCGTCTCAGGACAGACCGGGCTGTTTACGGAAGAGATCATTCGTGAGATGCATAAACACTGTCCGCGTCCGATCGTGATGCCGCTGTCTAACCCGACGTCACGCGTGGAAGCCACACCGCAGGACATTATCGCCTGGACCGAAGGTAACGCGCTGGTCGCCACTGGCAGCCCGTTTAATCCAGTGGTATGGAAAGATAAAATCTACCCTATCGCCCAGTGTAACAACGCCTTTATTTTCCCGGGCATCGGCCTGGGGGTTATTGCTTCCGGCGCGTCACGTATCACCGATGAGATGCTGATGTCGGCAAGTGAAACGCTTGCTCAGTATTCGCCGCTGGTCCTGAACGGCGAAGGTCTGGTACTACCGGAACTGAAAGATATTCAAAAAGTCTCCCGCGCAATTGCGTTTGCGGTTGGCAAAATGGCGCAGCAGCAAGGCGTGGCGGTGAAAACGTCTGCCGAAGCTCTGCAACAGGCCATTGATGATAATTTCTGGCAAGCCGAATACCGCGACTACCGCCGTACCTCCATCTAAGCCTGCGCCCGGTAGTGAAGGCTACCGGGCTATTTCTCTCTCCCTTTTTCAGATCTCATCCATACTGGGTAGTGGCGAATAAATCTCATTTGCCTCACCTGCTATGCAGAACATCATCCGAAAAGGAGGAACTATGAAGGCTGCAGTTGTTACGAAGGATCATCACGTTGACGTTACGGATAAAACACTGCGCTCACTGAAACATGGCGAAGCCCTGCTGAAAATGGAGTGTTGTGGTGTATGTCATACCGATCTTCATGTTAAGAATGGCGATTTTGGTGACAAAACTGGCGTAATTCTGGGCCATGAAGGCATCGGTGTGGTGGCAGAAGTTGGCCCAGGTGTCACCTCATTAAAACCAGGCGATCGTGCCAGCGTGGCGTGGTTCTACGAAGGATGCGGTCATTGCGAATACTGTAATAGTGGTAACGAAACGCTCTGCCGTTCAGTTAAAAATGCCGGATACAGCGTTGATGGCGGGATGGCGGAAGAGTGCATCGTGGTCGCCGATTACGCGGTAAAAGTGCCAGATGGTCTGGACTCGGCGGCGGCCAGCAGCATTACCTGTGCGGGGGTCACCACCTACAAAGCCGTTAAACTGTCAAAAATTCGTCCCGGTCAGTGGATTGCTATCTACGGTCTTGGCGGTCTGGGTAACCTCGCCCTGCAATACGCGAAGAATGTCTTTAACGCCAAAGTGATCGCCATTGATGTCAATGATGAGCAGTTAAAACTGGCAACCGAAATGGGTGCAGATTTAGCGATTAACTCACGCACCGAAGACGCCGCCAAAATTGTGCAGGAGAAAACCGGTGGCGCTCACGCTGCGGTGGTAACAGCAGTTGCTAAAGCTGCGTTTAACTCGGCAGTTGATGCTGTCCGTGCAGGCGGTCGTGTTGTGGCTGTCGGTCTGCCGCCGGAGTCTATGAGCCTGGATATCCCACGCCTTGTGCTGGATGGCATTGAAGTGGTCGGTTCGCTGGTCGGCACGCGCCAGGATCTAACCGAAGCCTTCCAGTTTGCCGCCGAAGGCAAAGTGGTGCCGAAAGTCGCCCTGCGTCCGTTAGCGGACATCAACACCATCTTTACCGAGATGGAAGAAGGCAAAATCCGTGGCCGTATGGTGATTGATTTCCGCCGTTAAGAGGCCTTTGCTGCGAGTGCCAGTCCTGGTGTCGCAGCATCGCACTCTCTCCGACATTAAATGGCTAAATGGATTATTGTTCCTTCCTACGCAACAATAATGATAGTGTTCCTGATGAAGGAACACTACTGAGAGTAAAGACACTGATGAAAATGGCCAATCATCCCCGCCCGGGGGACATTATTCAGGAATCACTGGACGAACTTAATGTCAGCCTGCGCGAGTTTGCCAGAGCAATGGAAATTGCTCCCTCAACGGCAAGCCGATTGCTGACCGGAAAAGCAGCTTTGACACCAGAAATGGCGATTAAACTTTCCGTGGTGATCGGCAGTTCGCCGCAAATGTGGCTGAATCTGCAAAACGCCTGGAGTCTGGCAGAGGCAGAAAAAACGGTGGATGTGTCGCGACTACGCCGTCTGGTTACGCAATAAAAAAATGGCGCTTCTTAAAGCGCCATTTTCAGCTTAAAGTTCAAAAGAGATTATATCCCTTCTTCACTCTCTTTTTTCGCTTCTGCCTTCTCGATTTCACGATACCAGCGCGGATGGTGTTTCTTCGCCCAGCGACGGCTCACCTTCCCTTCGATCATCCCTTTAATCGACCCTTTCACCCAGAATGCCATATACATATGGATCAGGATGGCGTGGATCAGGATGATACCCGCAGCCGCGTGGATCAGCAGGCTGTAGCGAACAACTTGCATCGGGAAGTACTGCGCAAAGTACGGACGCCAGATAATCACCCCGGTCACCAGCAGCACGAAAATCATGCTCATGATCGACCAGAACATCATCTTTTGCCCGGCGTTGTACTTACCGACATCCGCCACTTTATGCTCATTGCCTTTCAATACTTCGACAATGTTCAACAGCCACGGAATATCTTTCTTATCCGGGATGTTGTGATGCACAAAACGCACAAACATAAACATCAGTGCGACGAAAATCGCAATGCCGAAAAACGGGTGCAAAATGCGTCCCATCTGCGGCGTACCGAAGGTTTGCGTCAGCCATTGCAGCGTCGGGAAGAAGAACGAAATCCCGGACAGCGCCACCAGGAAGAAGCAAATCACCACGGTCCAGTGACAGGCGCGATCAATAAATTTGGTGCGCACAATCATTTTCGACTTACTCATGATGATCCTCCTCGTCATCGTCCACTTCCTTATTCGGGCCAATACCGATGTAGTGGAAAATCAACCCGGCAAAAGTGGCAATAAAGCCAGCCGCTGCCAGCGGTTTCAACGCGCCTTTCCACAGGCTTACCGAGGTGTCGATCTTCGGATCTTTCGGCAGACCGTGATACAGCTCCGGCTGATCGGCGTGATGCAGCACGTACATAACGTGCGTACCACCGACCCCTTCCGGGTTGTAGACGCCAGCATGTTCGTAACCACGCGCTTTCAGTTTCGCCACGCGCTGTTCCGCCAGCTCCAGCATCTCCTTCTTGGTGCCGAAGTGGATAGCCCCGGTCGGACAGGTTTTCACACAAGCCGGTTCCTGGCCGACGCTGACGCGATCGACGCAGAGCGTGCATTTATATACCCGGTTATCCTCTTTGTTGAGGCGCGGAATATTAAACGGACACCCAGCAATGCAGTAACCACAGCCGATGCAGTTTTCCGACTGGAAATCGACAATCCCGTTAGCGTACTGAATGATTGCACCAGCAGACGGGCACGCCTTCAGGCAGCCGGGATCTTCACAGTGCATACAGCCGTCTTTACGGATCAGCCACTCCAGCTTGCCGTTCTGTTCGGTTTCGCTAAAGCGCATCACCGTCCAGGACTTGGCGCTCAGATCGGCGGGGTTATCGTAAACCCCGACGCAGTGCCCCACTTCATCACGGATGTCGTTCCACTCCGAACACGCCACCTGACAGGCTTTACAGCCGATACAGGTGGAAACGTCGATAAGTTTTGCGACTTCTGCTTTGTAATCACGCACCTGAGAAGGCGGCGTGATGGAGTTAGTTGCGGACCTTTTGATAATGTCCTGCGTTTCCATAGCCATCTGTTCGCCCCCTTACGCCTTCTCGATGTTGACTAAGAACGCTTTATATTCCGGCGTTTGCGAGTTTGCATCACCGACATTCGGCGTCAGAGTGTTAGCGATATAACCTTTACGCGCGACACCCTCAAAGCCCCAGTGGATTGGAATACCCACCGTTTCAACCTGCTGACCATTTACATTCAGTGGTTTCAGACGACGCGTTACCACAGCCACCGCGCGGATAAAGCCACGCTTGCTTGAGACAGTGACACGATCGCCATTATTAATGCCTTTCGCCGCCGCCAGCGTTTCGCTGATTTCCACAAACTGTTCCGGCTGAGCAATTGCGTTGAGCAATGCGTGCTTGGTCCAGGTGTGGAAGTGCTCGGTCAGACGATAGGTCGTACCCACATACGGGAACTGCTCTTTTTTACCCATCCGCAGTGCGTCTTGTTCATACAGACGAACAACCGGGTTAGACACCACGTTCGGATGCAGCGGGTTAGTGCCCAGCGGCGTTTCAATCGGCTCGTAGTGTTCCGGGAACGGACCTTCCGCCATTTTGTTGATGGCAAACAGGCGTCCCATCCCTTCCGGCTGCATGATAAACGGCCCGGTTGGCGTACCCGGTGCGGCATTGCCGAAGTCAGGAATATCGTTACCCGTCCACTTGCTGCCGTTCCACTGGATCAGCATCCGTTTCGGATCCCACGGTTTACCGTTGATATCCGCCGAAGCACGGTTGTACAGCACGCGACGGTTGAGCGGCCACGCCCAGGCCCATCCCAGCGTATTCCCCAGACCGGACGGGTCGGAGTTATCGCGGTTAGCCATCTGGTTGCCCTGCTCTGTCCAGCTACCGGTGTAGATCCAGCAAGAAGATGCGGTTGTACCGTCATCACGCAGATGCGCAAAGCTACTCAGCAACTGACCTTTCTTCGCAATCAGCACGCCATTAGCATCATAGAGATCTTCCAGCGCATAGCCGTTGTTCTCTTTAGCTACTTCGTCAGATTGCGGTTCGTGCGGCTGCTTGTAGTTCCAGCTCATCTTCATCAGCGGTTCTACGCCTTTACCACCTTCGGCCTGGTACAGCTCGCGCAGGTGATGGTAGATACCCGCCAGAATTTCACCGTCGTTACGCGCTTCGCCCGGCGCATCCTGACCTTTCCAGTGCCACTGCAGCCAGCGACCGGAGTTAGCAATAGAACCATCTTCTTCAGCAAAGCAGGTCGAAGGCAGACGGAATACTTCAGTCTGAATAGACGCCGGATCGACATCGTTCGACTCGCCGTGGTTCTGCCAGAAGGTTGAGGTTTCAGTCACCAGCGGATCGATAACCACCATGTACTTCAGCTTGCTTAGGCAGCTCACCACTTTGTTTTTGTCCGGGAAGGACGCAACCGGGTTAAAGCCCTGGCAGAAATAACCGGTGACTTTGCCTTCATCCATCATGTTGAAATACTTGATGACGTCGTAGGTCTGGTCCCACTTCGGCAGCCAGTCATAGCCCCAGTTGTTCTCTTTCTGCGCGGCATCGCCATAGAAAGATTTCATCAGGCTAACGAAGAACTTCGGATAGTTGCTCCAGTAGTTCACCTGACCAGCCAGCGTCGCTTTCGGCGTGTTCGCTTCCAGATACGACTGCAAATCAACCTGTTTTTCTGACGGCAGCGTCAGATAACCTGGCAGGCTGGTAGAGAGCAGACCTAAGTCAGTCAGACCCTGAATGTTGGAGTGACCACGCAATGCATTCACGCCGCCACCGGCCATACCCATGTTACCGAGCAGCAACTGGATCATCGCCATAGTACGGATGTTCTGCGCACCCACGGTGTGCTGCGTCCAGCCCAGCGCGTACAGGAAGGTGGTTGTGCGATCCGGTGCGCTGGTGGAGGCCAGCACTTCACACACTTTCAGGAAGTCGGCTTTTGGCGTACCACAGATGTTTTCAACAACGTCCGGCGTGTAGCGGGAAACGTGCGCTTTCAGCAGGTTCCACACACAGCGCGGATGAGTCAGTGTTTCATCGCGTTTCGCATAGCCGTTTTCATCGAACTGATAGTTCCAGGACGATTTATCGTATTGCCGTTTTTCAGCGTCGTAGCCGCTGAACAGACCGTCTTCGAAAGCAAAATCATCACGCACCAGCAGGCTGGCGTTGGTGTAATGCTTAACGTATTCGGCGTTGATTTTGTCGTTTTCGATCAGGTAGCGCAAAACGCCAGACAGGAACGTAATGTCCGTACCGGAACGAATAGGTGCGTAAATATCCGCCACAGAAGCGGTACGCGTAAAACGAGGATCGACAACGATCAAGGTTGCATCGTTGTTGTTTTTCGCTTCCATCGCCCAGCGGAAACCGACGGGATGCGCTTCAGCAGCGTTACCGCCCATTACCATTACGACGTTAGCGTTTTTGATATCCACCCAGTGGTTGGTCATCGCACCGCGACCAAATGTTGGAGCAAGACTTGCTACCGTTGGTCCGTGTCAGACGCGCGCCTGGTTGTCTACCGCCAGCATCCCGAGGGAGCGGGCAAATTTCTGTGTCAGCATCCCGGTTTCGTTGCTGGCACCGGAGGCACACAGCATACCGGTAGAAAGCCAACGGTTTACCGTTACGCCCTGCTCGTTCTTTTCAATAAAGTTAGCGTCACGGTCAGCTTTCATCAGCTTTGCAATACGGGAGAATGCTTCTTCCCAGCTAATGCGCTGCCATTTGTCAGAACCTGGCGCACGATATTCCGGGTAGCGCAGACGGTTTTCGCTGTTGACGTAATCCAGCAAACCGGCCCCTTTTGGGCACAGCGCACCACGGCTTACCGGATGATCCGGGTCACCTTCAATGTGATAAATCGCTTCTCTGGCGTTTTTCGCGCCATCACCCAGGCTATACATCAATAGCCCGCAACCTACGGAACAGTATGTGCAGGTGTTACGGATCTCTTTAGCGCGTAATAATTTGTAGTTTCGCGCCTGAGCCAGTGCTTGCTTCGGGGCAAAGCCCAATGCCGCTACCGTTGTTCCAGCCATACCGCCCGCGCAGATTTTAAAAAATTGTCTGCGACTGACGTCCATTGCTTTCCTCTTTTTTCAGGGGTATTACTGCGCGAGGAAACTAACAGTAAAATTCTGAATCTTTTTGCGCGAAATCAAAAAGAACACGTGTTTGCCACAAAATAATCCGCCTGCGCAAATTGACCTACCTCAATAGCGGTAGAAAAACGCACCACTGCCTGACAGGCCAGTTAAAAAAATGCTATAAAATTCAGCTTAATTTTTAACGGCAAGAGAGACAAAACAGCGAGCATGACACGACAAAAAGCAACGCTCATAGGGCTAATAGCGATCGTCCTGTGGAGCACGATGGTAGGATTGATTCGCGGTGTCAGCGAGGGGCTCGGCCCGGTCGGCGGCGCAGCTGCTATCTATTCATTAAGCGGGCTGCTGTTAATCTTCACGGTTGGATTTCCGCGTATTCGGCAGATTCCGAAAGGCTATTTACTCGCCGGGAGTCTGTTATTCGTCAGCTATGAAATCTGTCTGGCGCTTTCCTTAGGGTATGCGGCGACCCGTCATCAGGCGATTGAAGTGGGTATGGTGAACTATCTGTGGCCCAGCCTGACAATTCTCTTTGCCATTCTGTTTAATGGTCAGAAAACCAACTGGCTGATTGTACCAGGATTATTATTAGCCCTGGTCGGCGTCTGCTGGGTGTTAGGCGGTGAGAATGGGTTACATTATGATGAAATCATCAATAATATCACCACCAGCCCATTGAGTTATTTCCTGGCGTTTATTGGTGCGTTTATCTGGGCAGCCTATTGCACAGTAACGAATAAATACGCACGCGGATTTAACGGAATTACCGTTTTTGTCCTGCTAACGGGAGCAAGTCTGTGGGTTTACTATTTTCTCACGCCACAACCAGAAATGGTATTTAGCACGCCCGTCATGATTAAACTCATCTCTGCGGCATTTACCTTAGGATTTGCTTATGCTGCATGGAATGTCGGTATACTGCATGGCAATGTCACCATAATGGCGGTAGGCTCGTATTTTACGCCCGTACTTTCCTCAGCGCTTGCAGCCGTGCTGCTCAGCGCCCCGCTGTCGTTCTCATTCTGGCAAGGCGCGCTAATGGTCTGCGGCGGTTCCCTGCTCTGCTGGCTGGCGACACGTCGTGGTTAAAATAATTGCCGGGTCTACGGCCCGGCAGTTAATCAGATAAATTCCGACAATATTAAAAAATAAATTTCAAATACCAGTAATTCACCTTAT